>CAMNGY010000381.1 GCA_946538795.1 uncultured Treponema sp. | reverse complement strand
TCCGCCCCTATTCCCTGAACAGCATAAAGAACATCCTGCAGCAGGTCATCAAGCGCGGGACGCGCAAGGACGTGGAGCTTGCCATTGAATACTGGAACGAGATAAGCGGGCGGCCCTTACGGGTAGAGGCCGAGGCCAAGGGGAAGGGAAAGCTGACCCGGACCAGCAAGAAGACCGAAGAAGCTGAGCAGGATTTTGACAAGCTTTTGTGGGGGCGCTTTGCCCTGGCTGGTGATGCTTTTGTGTTCCCTGACTTTGTTTCCGTCGGCTACGATTTGGGGGTCCTGGCCCGCAGCAAGAAGAACGAGATTCCTTTTCTTCCGTATTATACGAATTCCCGCTACGATTCCATACAGGACCCAGCGACCCTGGGGCCGCTCTACGGCTATATAGACATGAACGCTTCCGCCTCGATCGGAACGAGCGAGTTCTTCGCGCAGGGCGGAGTGAACCGCACGGGCTATGGTCCCTTCTTAAAGAAGGGGCTGGCACTGAATGAAACAGGCTACCATTCAGGGAACATCTCCTACAGCATCGTGAAGGACAAGTTCACCTTTACCCAGCAGTATTCTGCAATCGGGGCAACGACCAGTTATGACGGGTCTGACCTGAAACCCGAGAAATTTCTTGCCTTCCATGCGCTGGAGTATAAATTCACGCCAAAGTTCTCTGCATCCTATTACGAGAGCATCGTCTACGGGAAGCGCTTTGACCTCTCATACTTCCTGCCCGTGCCGTTCATGGTCGCGCAGGGGCTGGGCGGCAACGCGGACAATACCCAGCTGGGCTTGCTTTTCAAGTACAAGCCGTTCTCGAACCTCTTGTGGGCGACAGATATATTCGTGGATGACTTTGACGTGAATGCCCTTGTGAAGGGAAATCTGGACGGCAAAAACCGCTTTGCCCTGCAGACAGGCTTGATTTATGCACCGGAGAATTCCTTCTGCCGTAAGGTTAGCCTGGTCTACACGGCCATTGCTCCCTATACATATTCGCATTGGGACTATGCGGGCGATGATACGGCTGAGATTGTCCCGAATATGTACAACTACCAGAACTACACGAACAACGGCATCCCGATAGGCACGGCATACGCGCCCAACAGCGATTCCATAGAGTTCAGCCTGGACTTCAAGCCCAGCCAGAATCTCAGGATAGGAGTCGGCTCATCGTTGATGCGGCATGCGAACATAGCGGAGAGCCTTGACACCGATGAGGCAGTGGAATACCTTTCCTCTGATCCGCGCACCTATGCGACGGACGGGAGCCTGTACGAGCATTCGATGTTCTCGAATCCAGGTGATGATCACGGAAAACACGTCGATTCCGCATGGAATGCGCTGAACTTCCTGAGCCAGGAGAACAAGATGTATGTCGTCCAGGCCAAATTCGACATGGACTGGACTGTCCTGAAGACCGCATTCGGCTCCTTTACCCTGAACCTCGGCAACGTCTTCCAGTACACGCACAACAAGGGCGTTGACGCGCAGCTGTACCCGGGGAAGGGAATTAATCTCAGGACCTTCCCGCAGGCAGACAAGTCAAAGGAAGTTTCCGCCGCCAAAGACACCTGGCGGTCAGGCTTCCGCGACGAGCTTGCCGACTACTTCTACATCGGTTTCACCTATAAATTCTGATTCAAGCGGCTGTCCTGCCGCTAAACTAAAACTGTTTGGATTTTTGGGCCTGTTTGTGGGCCTACTGCCGGATAATCCTGTACAGCTCTATCGCCGCATCCTGGAAGTCGCTGAAGCAGAGGAGGCTTCCGTCATCCGACACGTCAAGGCCCGTAGGCTGGTTGCCGCCTTCAAACGTGCTGATGACGCTCATGTTCTCCGTGTCGATGATGTGAATCTTGCCGTTGGAGGGGCTCCGTTTCGTATAGTCCTCGGGGTTGTTCGGCCCCCGCGTGGACACGAAGAGGTAGCGGTCCCCGTTCAGCAGGTCAATCGTGTTGGGATTGCGGTAGACCTTGCACTGGCCAGTTATTTTGAATGCCTTTAGGTCAATCTTGTAAATCTGCCGGTTGTACATGTCGCTTACGAATGCTGTTAGCTTGTCATTCGTGCAGACGATGTGCCTCATGCAGGAGTTTGCTATTTGTATTAGTTTTATCCGCTTGCCCGTATCCACGTCAAACTTCTCTATCATGCCGGAGTCGAACGAAAGGCTCACGAGGCTCTTTCCCCCGTCCAAGAAGAGCATTCCGCGCGGGGCCTTTCCTGTCGCTATTAGGCGAATTAGTTTTCCGCTCTCATAGTCAATCAGGGATATGTCGTTTGAAACCCAGTTGGAGACGGCGAGCAGGTCCTTCTCCTGAGAGTATGCGATGAACTTGGACCAAGTGCCGCCGGTCTTGATTGTCCTCTTGTATTCGAAGCCCGGCCAGCTGTATTCGTGGACGGAGCCGGTCGTCATCTGGGAGACGAGGAAAACACCCTTTTCCGGGATGAAAAGACCTTCGGCAAAGCCCTGCTTGTCTGCGTCAGGAGGGGAAATCCTCCGTATGACCTTTTTTTCTGCCACGCTGAACACGTCGAAGCCCGTGTCCTCAAGCAGGGGAAGGAGGACGTATGTGCCGTCCGGCGAGAAAAGCACCTGCTTTGGCTGCCTGCCGCAGGGATAGACCCCGATTTTCTCTGTGGAGACGGGGGGTGTTTCATCTGCCATGCCGGGACAGGGAAAAAGAATGATGGCGGCAGTGAGTGCAAAAAGACGTATAATTTTGGGGAACATGACTTCCATGCCCCCGAGTATATCATTTCGGCGGAGCGAAAGGAAAGGGGAGGCCGGACCTCCTGCCTTCTTTTTCAGTTTTTTCAGAAAAAAGACGTTAATTCATGTTCTGCCACTTGACAGTTTTTGTCGTTTTCTGTAATATAATTTCATCGCAAGCCGCTATAGCTCAGTTGGTAGAGCACGTGATTTGTAATCTCGGGGTCCAAG
>CAMNGY010000380.1 GCA_946538795.1 uncultured Treponema sp. | reverse complement strand
CGGCATCTTCCGCTTCAACGACGCGCACGAGATGACCTGTTTCTCAACGGACGAACGGAGCCAGGCCGCCCCCGGCGGGACCGCAGTACAAATCCCCTGGGAAGCCCGCTGCGAGGCATACGGGCTGTATTCCGACGGCATAAAGCGCCCGACAATCTTCCGGGCGGTCTGGAAATACCCGGAGGAGGATTTCATATACTTTGACGGAAGAATCAGCAGCGTGGACGGAGCGGAGGTAATGCGGTGAATCTGCACTGCCCAATAGGCCCGACAAAAAATTGACTCAGGAGGAACATATATGACCGATTACGCACTGCTGAAAAAACAGCTTCTCGCCCTCGCGGAGGAGGAGGGCAACTTCATCCCGCTTCTGGCCAACGCGTCCGCGCTACTGTACGAGGGGCTCGACGACCTGAACTGGGCGGGCTTTTACCTGATGGACAAAGGCTCGCTCCTCCTCGGCCCCTTCCAGGGCAAGGTCGCCTGCATACGGATTCCTTTGGGGAAGGGCGTGTGCGGGACGGCGGCCCTGAGGGACGAGACGATCGTCGTCGCGAACGTCCATGACTTTCCCGGGCACATCGCCTGCGACGGGGCATCAAATTCGGAAATCGTCATCCCTGTCCACCATGGCGGGAAGGTTGCCGGGGTATTGGACATAGACAGCCCCTCGCTTTCCCGCTTCACTGACGGGGACAGGGCCGGGCTTGAGGAATTCGTCCGAGCCCTGGAGTCCGTGATCAGCTTCGGCTGATGGGGCCCCTGCGCGCCGCCTCATTTCCCCGGGGCCGGCCGCTAGGACAGGCTCTTCTTCCTCAGCTCCTGCAGGATTGCCTTCAGCTGGTATGTGAAGGAATACAGGTCGTTGAACAGCATCGCGTTCCTGGACGCGCTGTCCGCGAAATCCTCCAGGCGTTTCTTTGCCGCATCCTCGCCGTCCTGTATGTCGCTGATGATTGACTGTATGTTCTGCAGGTTCGACGCGATTGCCCCGCTTATCTGCTCCACGTCCCGGTTGTTCGCCGCGTTGCTGTTGCGCACGCTCTCGAACGCCTTCAGCGTGCCCGTGGTCTCGGCCGAGAGCGTGGTGAGGGAATCAGTGTTGCTGAGCGTCTCCTTTTCCAGCCCGGCGATGCTCGCCGACAGCCTGTCCATGTCTGAGAGGATTTTGCTCGTCGCCTTCTTCGTGTTCTCGGACAGGGTCTTGACCTCGTTCGCGATGATGCGGAACCCTGCCCCCGCCGCCCCCGCATGGGCCGCCTCTATGGAAGCGTTGAACGAAAGCAGGTTGGTCTGCTCGGAGATGTTCACGATCCCGTCAATCTGCTTCTTTATCTCCATCGTCTGCGCGATGACGGACTTGAACTGCTCCGCGTAGTGCCGCTGCCCTTCCTCTATGCGGGTCACGGACTCGCCCAGCGTCTCGATGGCCGTGAAGATGCTGCCCAGCCGCTCGTTGTTCTTTTCCGCCCGCCCGGACATCTGCTCAGCGGCCTGCTCCATGTCCCTGGATGTCTGGGTCAGCGTGCTCAGCTTGGCCTTCTGCTTGTCGGCGGAGTCCTGCGCGGCCCCACCGTTCCCGATGTACGAGCCGAGGAATTCCGAGCCCACGGCATCCTTCGCGAGATAGGCGATGAGCGTATCCGTCAGCTCAAGCCCGCTTCTTATCAGTTCCTGTGCTTCCATGCTCACTCTCCTATCGCGACGGTCACCAGAGTCTGGTTGCAGTGAATTCGCCCGATCTGCTCCCCGTAGCAGGAGAACCCGCAGAACGTGGGGAAGCTATCGGCGTACTTGGAGATGATGTTCCGGCTTATGCCCATCCGCGCGAAGGCGAGCGTGCGCGTGATGCAGGTCATCAGCAGCGTGAACTTGGGGCGGACTATGGCCGCCCGTATGCCGGAGCAGGTCTTGTCCGCCTCCACAAGCGGATCGCCGATGTGCATGAGCTCCAGCGTGGAGTTTGGCACCACGCGGGCGAAGAGCGAGATTTTTTTGTTGGGGGTGAAGCCCGCGAGCGCGGCAATGCGGAGCTCCCCGTCCAGGTACCGGCCGAAGGGATTCTCGAAGGTCATCTGCGCGGCCTTGCTTTCCGTCACGCCCAGCATCTCCGCGTATGCGGTCTGGGCGGCCCGCCCGTTCAGCCTCGCGAGGGTCCGCTCCACGGGGTTCGCCTCCGTCACGAAGAAGCTCTTCCCGGTTGGATGGAATATGTCCTCCTGCCTGATGTCGAAGTGGCAGCTCGTGCGCACGAAGAGGAAGGCTGCCCCGTCCTGCGTCACCCTGCCGTTATGGCTGACAAAGGTCCGGGGGCTGTCTCCCGTATACCCCGCGGTCCCTCCCGCGAGGGGAAAGGCGTCGTTCTGTATTATCGAATAGAAGGTGGAGAGGATGGACTCCTCCGCGTTGAACACGCCGTTGATAAAGGTTATCGCGAACGCGTCCCTGCCGGACGACGGGTCCTTGCAGCGGATGCCGCAGCGCTGCAATGCGTCCCTCAGGTCCGCCGCGCCGGATACGGGGTATGTGCTGCCGTTTTCCACCAGTGCGCCCGTCACGCGGCTTTCCGGCGAGTACATCGTCGTCAGGACGATGCTGCCTTCAGCGAATCCTGCGGGAGAGATTTCCCCGGCGGTGCTGGTCCCGATCACTTCGCTGTTCGGGAAGCGGTCCTTTATGGCCCGCGAGAGCTCGCCGAAGTCGTAGCTGATTGCCGCCATGAAGATGACTGCCTGATAGGAATCCGCGCTGCGTTTGAGCTTGGAGCACAAGTCATGCACGGCCGACGCGACAGATGCCTGCTGGGTGGAAACGACCTCTTGTTCCATAGGCAAAACCCTCCCCATCCCTCCTGTGTTTTTGTTATTCGGGATAGTAACATAATTATAGCATATACAGGCAGAAACACAATCTTTGTTTTGTGATAATCCCGTCCTATAACATAATTTTTAACCGCAATGCTATAA
>CAMNGY010000379.1 GCA_946538795.1 uncultured Treponema sp. | reverse complement strand
CCTCTGGCAGGCTGTGACGGGAGAAAAAAGCCCGCTGACACATGAGCAGAGGTTCTACTGGCTCCACTCCTACGGAAACACCCTCGTATCCAAGGGCCCCATGGTCTTTGACTCAAAGGGCAACCTTTTCGTCCTCACCGATATCGGCATCCAGGTCTGCGACCAGAACGGAAGGGTGAGGTTCATCCTGGAGATTCCGGATCAAGTCAGAAAGGCACTTTTGGATGACAACGGCCCTCACCTTCCGGAACTTCAGAAAGATGGCAGTGCAAAAGAATACACGCGCCAGTTGCTGACTATGTATATCGCTGAGGGAAAGATTATTATTACAGACAGAAAAAGCTTTACCTACAGCCGCCGGCTGAACATTTCTCCTGCAGTCAAAGGACAGAGGCCGAAGAGCCAGGGACAAGGCTGAATCTAATCAAACTATTGCTATATTTGCGCCCTGTTTTAACGGAGGTTCAAATATGAGCAGAGGTTTGCTTACCATACTGCTGTTGATAGTTTCCAACAGCTTCATGACAATGGCCTGGTACGGCCAGTTGAAATTCAAGACCAACACCCTTCTTCCAAGATGGGGGCTGTTTGGCATCATACTCATCAGCTGGGGCATAGCTTTCTTTGAGTACTGCTTCATGATCCCTGCCAACAGGGTTGGTTTCAAAGACTTGGGAGGACCGTTCTCACTTGTCCAGCTCAAAGTGATTCAGGAGGTGGTGACAATCACGATTTTTGTGATATTCTCCCTGGTGTTCTTCAAGACCCAGAGTTTCAACTACAATCATCTCATAGCCTTCATACTGCTGATTGGAGCGGTGTATTTTGTATTCAGATAAAATCTTTGATTTTATTTTCTTGAGATTATTTGCTATTTTTGGCGGATTCAGAAAAAGATTGTTGAACCTGTAATACCAATACCATGAACAATTGCAGATTTTGGATGACCATGCTTGCAGCAGCCGGCTTTGCGCTGACCTCCTGCAGCGGTGGCGGAAGCAACAGTGAAAAGCCCCTTGACCCGGAGAAGCCTGATACTCCGGTTGCAGAAGAAATAGATCCTCCGATCAACGAACCTTCTGTTGCGCCAAAAGCCAGGATCAACGACGGAAGGCATGCCACGGCTTACGTCACCTACTACGGCTCCCTTATTCCGGACGCGTCCATCATCACCCACATCAACTATGCCTTTGCGGAATTGTACATGGTGGATGGCGTATACAAGAAATTTGACCTTCAGGGAAGCAAGGCAAGGTTCCAGAACATAGTAAACCTCAAGAAGCTCTACCCTGACCTCAAGATATGCATAAGTTTCACCCATGGTGTCGCCAATTCAGACAACAAGCAGGGTGGCAGTTTCTCCGCCCTTTGCAAGAGCGAAGACAACATGAAAAGGTTTGCCGAAGACTGCCTCAAGTTCCTCCAGGACTACAACCTTGACGGAGTTGACCTGGACTGGGAGTTCCCGGGCCTTTCATGGAGCGGAGCCGCCTGCGATGTAACTTGTGATACAGACAATTACGTAAAACTTGTAAAGCAGCTCAGGGAAACCTTCGGAGACAAGTACACCATTTCGTATGCCGGATACTGCTTTGACAAGCAGACAACTACAGGAGGATACAGATACGTGGACATCAAGGCTATGGACGAATACGTAGACTACGTGAACATCATGGCCTACGACTTTGACGCTGCTCCTCATCACCATTCAGCTCTGGCAGACACCAGGGCCTACAGAGACTGTAACCGTGCCGTTAACGCATACCTCAATGCGGGAGTGGCTCCAAATAAACTGGTTCTTGGAATTCCTTTCTACGGAAGGCATTCTTTCAGCACATCCCCTACTGCCTTGTCCTACAAGAGCATCATTAACCTGGACCCTAAGAAATACAGAAGGAACAAATGGGATCCGGTTGCCAACTGCGCATACGTGGAAACCATGCAGGGAGTGTTCTACATGGGATACGACAATCCTAAGAGCATTGCAGCCAAGGGAGACTGGGCAAGAAAGAAAGGCCTTCTCGGGCTCATGTACTGGGAATATGACCAGGATGATGCCAAGGGCACACTCCGCACCGCCGTATGGAATGCGGTAATGACACCATAAACTTTTAAGACATGGCATTTGCTAATAACGTAATGATAGTACGCCAGGCTCTTCTGGCAAAACTGGTTGAATTGTGGAGCAAGGATGAACTGGTTGAGAAAATAGACCGTCTTCCGCTGGAACTCAGTCCAAAGAGAGGACAGAAGGTCCTTGGAAGATGCTGCATCCATAAGGAGAGAGCTGTCTGGAAATACAAGAGCTTTCCTCTGATGGGGTTTGACATGTACGACGAGGAAGACGAACTCACCCCTCTTTCCTGGTATGCCAAGGAGGCTCTCAACCGCAAGGATCCGCACAGGAAAAAGAACCTCATGTGCGTAATAGACGAGGCTTGTTCTTCCTGCGTCAAGACCAGCTACGAGGTTACCAACCTCTGCAGGGGCTGCGTTGCCAGAACCTGCTACATGAACTGCCCGAAGGGCGCCATTTTCTTCAACAAGCAAGGTCAGGCCGAGATTGACCACGACCTCTGCATCAGTTGCGGAAAATGCATGCAGAGCTGCCCTTACCACGCAATCGTGTACATACCTGTACCTTGCGAGGAAGCATGCCCGCTCAAGGCCATTTCCAAAGACGAGAACGGCATAGAACACGTAGACGAGAGCAAGTGCATCTACTGCGGCAAATGCCTCAACGCCTGCCCGTTCGGAGCAATATTCGAAGTCAGCCAGATATTTGACGTCCTTCAGGGAATAAAGAACGGTCAGGAAATGGTTGCCATCGTGGCTCCTGCCATACTGTCTCAGTTCAAGGACGTTCCGATGGAAAAGGTTTACGGCGCCATCAAGTCAATCGGTTTCAAGGATGTGATCGAGGTTGCCGAGGGTGCAATGGAGACGACGTCCACTGAAGCGGCGGAAC
>CAMNGY010000378.1 GCA_946538795.1 uncultured Treponema sp. | reverse complement strand
AGGCTGCATTGGCCGAACGGATCAACGTGACTGACAAAGCCGTCTCAAAATGGGAGACGGGGCGGGGCTATCCGGATATTTCCTTGGTGGAACCGCTGGCGGCCGCGCTGGGCGTTTCCGTGATCGAGCTGCTTTCCGGTGAGAGCGTTGTGAACACGAACAGGTCGTCCAACATGCTGCACGTGAGCTTCTACGTGTGTCCGGTCTGCGGCAACATAATCCACAGCACGGGTGAGGCCGTCGTCAGCTGCTGCGGGATCATCCTGCCGCTCCTGGAAGCCGAGGAGGCCGACGGGGAGCATGCGGCGAAAGTCGAACGTGTGGAGGATGAGCTTTACGTGACGGTCGCTCACGAAATGAGCAAGACCCACTACATCTCGTTCATCGCGGCGGTCCGTGCTGACGGGGTGGAAATCAAGAAGCTCTATCCCGAGCAGGACGCGGAGGCCCGCTTCAAGATTGACGGAACGCGCCGCTTGTATTATTGTTGCAATCATCACGGCCTGTTCTGCACGGGCTTTTGATGACGGAGAATGAATACAATGGAAGCAGAAGCCTATCTGTTTGGACAGGTGCTCGGTTCACACTCGTTTTTGCTTGAAGGCGGTTTCCTCAAGCCGGACGAGTATTCTGAAATCAAGGAACAGTATTTCCTGCCGGGCGGAGAGACCGGAACCGCCGCGACGGTGCTCGATTCCCTCGGGGTATCTGTCCGGATGGACGGCACTTGGATCGGCACCGAGGTCGCCGGCATGCTCAGGGGCTTTTACGAGGGGAAGAACGTGGACCTGTCGTCCATGACGTTCACCCAGGACCCCGGAGTCATGGACTACGTCGTGATATCCGGTCTGGTCCGCTCCCCGATGGGCCGCTTCCAGACTTTGTTCGCGTCAGGGAAACGCTGGTGGAGCGTTCCCAAAGAAGAGGACGTCGCGGGGTGCAAGGTCGCCGCGATCGACCCCTTCTTTGACAAGGAGTCCCTGCTTGCGGCAGAAATCTGCGGCAGGCAGGGTATACCCTACGTCACCATAGACAGCCGCCACGACTCGCCGCTGCACCGCCATGCCGCCATAAACGTCGTGTCCAAGGAATGCACGTCGGCCCATTATGCGGGCATGAGCGCCGAGGACATCATGAGGCTCATGCAGGACGGGACGGACGGGCTTACCATCATAACGCAGGGGGGCGGCGAGATGCTCTACGGCAGGAAGGGCGGGGAAATCCACCGGATGAAAGCGTTCAAGGTGGAAGTGAAGAGCACGCTCGGCGCGGGCGACACCTTCAAGGCTGGATGCGTCTACGCCCTGCTCAAGGGGATGTCCGACGAGGAGACCGTGCGCTTTGCGAGCGCCTGTTCCGCCGTCGCAATCTCCCGCTTCCCGCTCCCCCTGAACCCTCCGAGGCTGGAAGAAGTGAAAGCGCTCTGCGACTCGGCCATGAAATCATGAACAAGGGCAATCCGTGGAAGAGCATTGCGCTCTCGGACTATGAGGGGCACATGAGCCTTGACGGTGTGCGGCAGCTTCAGGAGATGAACCGCATAATGCAGGGGCAGTTCCAGAAAGTCCTGCAAGCCGTGCGGCCCGGCTACGTGTCGTGCGTGATTCAGGTCAACGAGGGGGACGGCTTTGTGTCCGACTCCCCCTACCTGCATGCCTTTGACAGGCTTTCTGAAGTGCATCACGAGATGGATGAGGCGGAACTCACTCAGGCGATGGAAGAGAAGGGATACCGCAGGACCGCCATGGCAGAATACCCCCTGCCGAACGGGAAGAAGCTCGTGCGGCTGGATTACACGGCTTAGGAAACGCTTTTATCGTCGTGCCGCCACGCTCTCGCGCACGACGAGTTTTACGGGGACGACCACCG
Source organism: uncultured Treponema sp. (assembly GCA_946538795.1). Classification (GTDB taxonomy): domain Bacteria; phylum Spirochaetota; class Spirochaetia; order Treponematales; family Treponemataceae; genus Treponema_D. Next base: position 1,102 of record CAMNGY010000378.1, on the reverse strand, counting down.
TATCCTGGAAATCCGGTTCGGCTATCATCCGGCACAAAAGCTCCACAGCCTTTTTTGCCCGTGCCCCGTTGTTCTGGCAGACCGAGGCGAGCGGGGGTGAGACTTTGAGGCAGTCTGGGCTTCCGTCAAAACCGATTATGGAAATGTCGCCCGGGACCCGCACCCCATTTCTCAAAAGGAAGAGCATGAGGTCGATGGCATAATAATCGGACACGGCGAAAACAGCGGTGTGCGCCCGTATGAAATCGAGCTGGGCCTGGTAGAACGTCTTGCGGCTTTCTGTTTCCATAGGGATTTTCAGGAAGTCAGCCTTTTCGCCAAGACCCTCGCAAAGTCCGTCGTACCTGTCCTTGTCCATGCAGATTTCGTTGTCCGCGATGCAAAGGACGCTCGTGTGGCCCATCTCCTTGAGGCATAGTCCGGCCTGCCTGCCGCCGTCAAAGTCATCGATTTTTACCACGCTTATCCGCGACTGCCCGCCGGCCATGAATCCGTCATATACGACGAAGGGGATGCGGATGTGGTCGCGGAGGTTCTGGTATTCATCCTCGCAGAAGCCTATGAGCACCAAGCCGTCCAAGTTCCACATGGTCGAAAACTGTACGATGCCCATGATGTCGTCGGCTTTCTTCAGCATCGTGAAATAACCTGCGCGTTCTATCTCGTCATAGAGGAAGTTTATCGCCGCGCTTATGAACGCGTCCTCAAAAACATGCCCCTCGTATTTCTTGTGGTCGTTCACGATGATTGCGATGATCCTGGAATTGTTCCGGCCAAGGAGCGTCGAGGCCATGTTGGGGATATAGCCGCGCTCCTCAAGCTTGCGCTCCACGAGGCGCACGGTCTCGTCAGAAATCTTTTTTGTCTTCCCGTGCAGGACGTTTGACACTGTGGCGGTGCTCACCCCCAGCTCCCTTGCTATGTCGATGATCCTGACTTTGCTTTCATCCCACATACAAAGCAGGTTATCCTAAAAAGGAAAAACATGCAATCAGATTCACTCGATCGTGTTCATCCAGCTCCTGCGGCGGAACATGACCAGCGTGATTACGAGCCTCACGAGTTCTTCTTGGGAGAGTATGAGGTAGACCCATACGACGGG
>CAMNGY010000377.1 GCA_946538795.1 uncultured Treponema sp. | reverse complement strand
CCGCTCCCAAATCAAGACCAAAAGGAGATTGTACTATGAGAAAGTATGAACTCATGACTATCTATCCGGAAGCGGAAGATAAGTTCAAGGCAGGTTCGGACACGCTTAAGGCCGACCTCGCCACGTTTGGAGCGGAGATTGAGAAGGAAGAACCCTTCGGAGACCGCGACCTCACCTATGAAATCAACAAACTGCGCCGTGGCCGCTTCGTCCTCCTGCACATCAGGGCGAACCCCGCCAAGATTTCCGAGATGGACAGGCAGTTCAAGCTGAACGCCAATCTTCTGCGCTATCTTTTCGTCCTGAAGGACGAGAAGGAAGCCTAAGCTGACAAGCGGAGTTCCCGATGGCATCTGATATAAACAGCGTGATTCTGGTCGGAAGGCTCACCAGGGATGCGGAGCTAAGCTACCTGCCGAGCGGTACGGCCGCCCTCGCCTTTTCCATTGCCGTAAACCGCAGCAAGAAGGAAGGAGAGCAGTGGATCGAAGAGGCCAACTTCTTTGACATCTCCTATATCAGCAAATCGGCGGAAAACTTCAAGCAGTACTTGGTCAAAGGCAAGCAGGTGGCCATTCAGGGCTCACTGAAGCAGGACAGGTGGCAGGACAAGGAGAGCGGGCAGAACCGTTCCAAAATCAAAATCATGGCATCTTCGGTCCAGCTTCTAGGAGGCCGGTCAGACTCTAACGGAGGTTCTGGCTACGGTAATTCCGGCTACCAGGGAGGTGGCGGTTATCAGGCAGGCGGAAAGCCCGCCTACGTGCCTCAGCAGGGCCAGGGACCAGATCCTTATGGCGGCGACGGAGGGGGATTCCCCGAGGACGTGCCGTTCTAACCCAAACAATTTTAACAGGAGTTTAACATGTCAGACGAAATGACGAACAACGAAGATACTAAGATGGATGAGAGCGCGCAGGCCGCCGTCACCCAGGGAGCCGATGCGGGCCGCGATGACGACGGACGCGGACGCGGAAAGGGCCGTGCCTTCTTCCACAAGAGGGTCTGCCGCTTCTGCGCCAACAAGACCAAGATCGACTACAAGGATGCCGACGCGCTCCGCCGCTTTACGACCGAGCGCGGCAAAATCCTGCCCCGCCGCATCACCGGAACCTGCGCCAAGCACCAGAGGGAGCTTGCCCGCGCCATCAAGAGGGCCAGGGCCATCTGCCTCCTTCCCTACGTCGCCGATTAGGAGCGTAGTTCCGATGTTATGCCGCCCCTCCCGGGGCGTATCAGGAACCGCCGGGGACCGACTCCCGGCCTTGCCGGCGGTTTGACACAATTCTTATTTTAGGAGCTTGATATGAAAGTTATACTGAATGATGACGTGAAGCATCTTGGCGAGATGGGCGACGTTAAGAACGTTGCCCGCGGATATGCGAGGAACTACCTGTTCCCGCGCGGATATGCGGTTCCCGACACCCCCGAGGCCGAGGCCTATTTCGCAGACAAGCAGGCCGAGATTGAGGCCCGCAAGCAGGCCAAGCGCGAAAACAGCCGCAGCATGAAGGAGAAGCTTGAGGCCCTGAACATCGAGCTGACCCTGCCCGCCGGAAACAACGGCAAGCTGTTCGGCTCCGTCACCAGCCAGACCCTCATGGACTGGTTCGAGAAGAACGGCTTCGAGATTGAGCGTAAGAAGATTGAAATTCCCGGCTTGAGCTTCAAGGCTGTCGGAAACTTCACCTTCAAGGTACACCTGTACGAGGCCGAGGTCGCCGAGGTCAAGATTTCCATCAAGGCCCAGGAGGTCGAGGAGCCCAAGAAGGCTGCCCCCACCCGCAAGCCCCGTAGCAAGGACAACGAGGAGAAGGCTGCCGAGGAGACATCTGCAGACGAGTCTTCCTCTGCCGAGTCCTCCGAGTCAGCCAACTAAGCTCGTGGCGACACGGAAAAAATCAGACTGATATGCAAAAAGCCAGCGGAACTCCCGCTGGCTTTTTTTGTCAGGTCCTGACTACGGAAGGCAGAGCCGGACCTTCACAGCTCGTGTCCGGCCCTTCACGAACGCCCCATAAGGTAATCTTGCCAACAGAAGCAAAATAAGGTTATACTGTTATAATGCCAGAGCGAACCACATCTACGACGATAAAACTGACAAAACTGCTGGCCGAGTACTTTTACGCGGTGACCCTGTATGATTACAAGAAGAACGAAGTTCTCATACCGGACGAACTGTTGGAGAAATATGCCACGGCAGACGGAAGCTTTGCCATAGACAGGCTCATCAAGGATACCCGGAACGGAGCATTCAAGAAGGAGTATTACAATTTGCTCCTCCCGGCGGACTTGCTCACTGCGGACTCCGGGACACTGAAAGAAATCGGGAAAGTCCATGCGGACATCCGCCGCAAATCCCTCAAGGGCGGCTACATCCGTGCGGTGCTGGAAGTCCTGTATGACTCGAAGTTTCAGGCGGAATTCAACCGGAAAACGAACGGCTTTCTGGAAAAGGCATCCGGCAGGCAGGATTTTATCCTGCTGTTCCTGAAGCTCGCCAGCACGCAGGACAACAGTGGGAAACGCCGCTGGGATTACTCAGGTGCGACCGAGATAAAGGAGATAGGCAAAAAGGAAAAAGGCAAAACCATGGAAATGGTGAACAATCCCTATACCGCATACAAGCTGTTCGGGCAGGGGGAATACTCCAAGCTCCTCATCGGATTGCGGGCAATGCAGTGGCCTGCGATGGACGGCCTGCAGAAGAAACACGCAGGGGCAAAGCTTGAAGAGGACGATGTGTATACGTTCCAATTTACGGACCTGCGCAAGAAAGGCATGGAGGCAATCCTTGCGGACAAAGCTGTCTGCATGTATACGACGAAAGCAGGGAAAGAAATTCTGATAATTCCTGACGGCCGCCCCGGCAGTACTATTCCGTATAATTCCGAAATAGTCTGCAAGCAAATACAGGAAATAACAACAGTCCTCCAGCACTTCAACAATTATATTCCGTATGAACTTGACG
>CAMNGY010000376.1 GCA_946538795.1 uncultured Treponema sp. | reverse complement strand
AGGGGCGGCCTTGTGGCCGTGCCTCGTGCGCTGCTTTCGCTCTTTGTCCTCGCCTCCGCCCTTCTTGCCTCATGCGGCAGGGCGGCGGTTACTAGCCGGACGTCGGAAGGCGGGGTCTCAAGGGGGGCGGGCGATGCTGCACGGCAGGAATATGTCGGGCTCACCTTTCCAACCTGGGAAAAGGAGGGCAAGGCCGTTGACCCCCGCTTTGCATACCCGGATCCGGCACAAAGGCCCGGCAGGGACTTCATACCCTGGACGGGGACGGTGAGCCACCACTTCCTGACCGACCCCCTGATTGACGCATGGTTCCGTGAAATAAAAGCCCGGCGGGAAGTGAGGCATTTCTTCATCCTGTCACCGTCCCACTTCGGTCTGAGCACGAGGGACTACTCCGTTGCGGACGGCCGCTGGGAATGTGCGGCGGGAAGCTACGTGTACACGAACAGGAATCTCAGCGATCAGGTCTGCGCGGCCCTCGGCGTTGACTACGACAACCAGGTTTTCCCCGACGAGCACGGGGTCAGCACCCTTGTTCCATACATACACCGCTATTTTTCCGGGGCGGACCTGGTCGCCATCGCGATTGACGGGGAACCGCCTGTGAACATCGGCTACTGCGAGAAGCTGTATCAGGCGCTTGCCCCCTTCTTTGACGAGGCTGGGAAAAAAGAGAACTTCCTGATTGTCTCCAGCGACTTCAGCCACCACGGAACCCCGGAGCAGACGGCCTTCAAGGACGGCATAAGCGAAGGCTTCTTTGCCAACCCGACAAAGAAGAACTTCATCGCCGCCGTCTGCGACAACCGGCCCTCGGTATATGTGATGGCAAGCCTTCTCGGGCCTGACGTGCAGACCTGCGTCCTCTTCCACACGAACTCATTCCTTATAAGCGGCATGGACGGGGACGACATCACGAGCTACTTCTTCAGCCTTTTTGACTGATCAGGGGCCTCAAGCGGGGACTAACGGTTCATCTCGGACTGGGCACCTCTTGCATGATGGCCTTCGATGATGGAGCTGATCTCATTGAAATCTGACAGGGGCAGGTCACCGAAAATCGTGTTCTTGGTGGCGCATGTCGCGTTCCCGAATTCCATGGCTTTCTGCGGATCGCCGTACTTAAGCAGGCCGAAAAGAACTCCGGCACAGTAGGCATCGCCGCTGCCAATCCTGTCCACGACGTCTATGTCCTTATACGGATCTTCCGTGTAGAACTTGTCCTCGTCCTTTGCGTATAAGAGCGAGGTGAAAGAGTGCACTTTGGGGCTGCTGACTTCCCGCATGGAGGATGCGATGTATCTGATGTTGGGAAAGTCCTTGCAGAATTCCCGGTGCATGTCCTGCAGCGTGCCGGTCTTTTGGAACATCCTCCGGCAGCTTTCCTCTGAAATGAAGAGGATGTCAACAAACGGAAGTATGGACTTTATCGTCGTGCGTGCAGTCTCCTCATCCCAGAGGTTTGCACGGTAGTTCACGTCGAATGCGATTTTTGCCCCTCCTGCCTTGAACTTCCGGATCATCTCAATGGCAAGCTTCCGGGTGTTTTCGTGCAGGGCGAGCGTTATGCCTGACGTGTAGAAGATGCGGGCCTTTGTGTATACGTCATCGGGGATTTCCGATGAGGAAATCCTGGTTATTGAAGAATCCTTCCGGTCATATACGACGGTAGGCTTCCTCGGGTACGCGCCGTTCTCATAGTAGTAGATGCCGACACGGGCGTGCGGCGAGCTGTCGAATATGATGTAGTCATCGCTCACGCTGGAAGCACGGATCCTGTTCTTGATGAAGGTACCCAGCTGGTTTTCCGGCAGGCGGGTGATGATGGCGGTTCTGAGTCCCAGAAGCGAGACGCCGGACGCGACGTTCAGCTCGGCTCCACCTGCGTGCTTTTTGAACGAATCGCTTTTGCTTATCAGTTCGTTTACTGGAGGGGAAAGGCGGAGCATCGCCTCTCCGAAAGTGATCAAATCAAATTCTTTATTCTGTTCCATAATCATGGTGTTCACCTCCGAACGTATGTATATGGCGTTTCAGGACTGTGGCTATTGTCAGTTTGTCCTGAGCAGCGCCTCGAATTTGTCCTCGACCGGCACCGAGTCCTGCACGAAGTAGTCCGGGTAGTCGCTCAAAAGCTGCTGGACCTGGTTTTCCAGCTGGTGCAGGTGGACTTTGATGTATATTTTTGCGTGATCCGCGCTGCCGTCCTGTATGGCGGCAAGTATCTTCTGGTGTTGCAGGACTGTTTCCATCATTATGTCTTTGTTCCAGACCGTTATGGCCCTGATCCTACCGTAATGGTTGCTCGTGCGTTCTATGGTCTGCCAGCTGAGCTGCTGCCCGGTCACTTTGAAAAGATATTCGTGGAATGCGTTGTCCAGCTTGAAGAGGCTCTCGAAGTCACAGGCGCTGACCGTGGCGTGCTGTTTCTCAAGGTTCATTTCCAGGTCTGCTATGTTTTTCTTGGATATCATCTGTACAAGGAGATCGATGTTCGCGCTTTCAAGGCTCTCGCGGATGAAACGCTCCTGATTGATTTTGGAAAAATCTATGAGGGAAACGCTGGTTTCTTTTTGCGGGAAAATGTCTACGAGTCCGTCACGCTGCAGGCGGATGAAAGCTTCCCGGACCGGGGTCCTGCTTACGGAGAGCTTGTCCGCTATCTTCTGGGTGCTTATGACGCTGCCGGGTTTCATCTGCAGGGACATTATGTTGTTCTTGAGCGCGGTGTAAACCGCCGACTGGACGCTTGAATCTGTTTTATCCATAGTTTGGCATGCTCCCTCTTACTGATATGTTAGCATTCCTTTTTTTGTATGTCAAGAAAATAGATGTTTACGACTGAAATAGGCAAAAAAAAGAAAAATTTTTCTTGACAGTCACATTTTCTTAGGCTAACATATCAGTATGTCAGTCAACAAGGGAGGACTGTTATGAAAAGATCAATAGTGTTTGCTGCGGGCATGGCCCTGCTGTT
>CAMNGY010000375.1 GCA_946538795.1 uncultured Treponema sp. | reverse complement strand
GTTCTTGCCCACAAAGCCGTCGCTCGTGCAGACGATGTTCATGGGGCGGTCCGCAAAGACCGTCTGTGCGATCATCAGGTCCGTGAAGCATGAGTGGTTCATAAGGATGAGGCAAGGCTCTTTCCTGCCAAGTTTTTCCATGCCCGTGTAATTCGCTTTGAAATTCACCGATTTCAGCTCGTCCTTGCTGAGCACGCGCATGAGCGTGCGCCAGAAAAGTCCGGGCCGTACGGGTTTTTGCTTTTTTTCGGGCTTGAGGGCCATTACCTTTTCATAAGGCATTTCCTTTATGACTGTCTTCATGCTCTGCTTATCCGGGATTCGACTTCCTGTATGCTCATGTCATGTTCCTTAGCAATCCGGGCCAGGTCCTCGTATTCGTATTTTTCACGTTTTGTTCCGTAGCCTTCCGACTTCTTTACCCTCACTGAGCCGAATTCCGTTTCCAGCGTTTCCGTGTGCCTGTCCAGGAAGTATCTTCTGCTGACGTTTTCCCTGACTCCCAGGGTCGTCGTGTGCTTGAACAGGGTTGTGAGAATTTTTTCACGGTCCGCTTCCCGGCACATGACGCACAGAAGGTTTCCTGGCCGGGATTTTTTCATTCCTACCGGGACGGTGTATACCTCAATGGCTCCTGCCTCAAACAGCCTTTCCGTTGCGAAGGCCAGCTTTTCCGCGCTTATGTCGTCAAGGTTGCATGTGTATTCCAGTACTTGCTCTGTTTTGTCTGCACATTCTCCCAGCATGGCCCTGACGCAGTTTGCGGCCTCGAAGTCCTTCTTGCCCATTCCGTATCCTATGGCGCTCAGGCGCATAGGGGGCATGGGGCCGAATTCGGTGACGAAATGCCTTAGCAGGGCCGCCCCCGTCGGCGTGCAAAGCTCGCCCGCAATCTGCCCCCCGTACGTGGGTATGCCTTTCAGGATGAGGGCTGTCGCCGGGGCGGGGACGGGGAGCAGTCCGTGTGCGCAGCGGACCTGGCCGGACCCGACGTGTACTGGCGAGGCGTATACCTTGTCCGCACCTGTCCTGCGCATGAGCAGGCAGACTGCGGTTATGTCAGCGACTGCGTCCATCGTGCCTACTTCATGGAAGTGTATGTCCGTGACGGGAACTCCGTGGACGTTGCTTTCTGCCCCGGCAATGAGCGTGTATGTGGCGATTATGTCTTCTTTTACGCTGGGTGCGACATGCAGATTTTCTATTATGCCTTTTATTTCCGCCATGCTAGAATGATGGTGGTCGTGATGCTCGTGCTCGTCATGTCCGTGTTCATGATGCTCGTGGTGCGCATGCACGTCGTGGCCGTGTTCGTGACAGCCGTCGCCGTGGCCGTCCGCGCTTTCCTCTTCCTTGCCGTCCACCGTCACCTTGAAGTGGGTTCCCGTTATGCCGCATTTCACGGATTTTTCGGCCTGCAAGTTGACTCCGGGAATTCCCGCATTGTTAAGTTCTTCCAGAAAATCCTTTTTCTGCGCCTCGTCCAGCAGCTCGTACAGGGCCGCTCCCAGCATGTCGCCGGCGGCCCCCATTCCCAGATCCAGGTAAAGAGTCCTCATTTATTTTGCCTCCATGTGGTTTATCATGCTTGCCATATATCCGGCGCCGAAGCCGTTGTCTATGTTTACGACCGAAACTCCGCTCGCGCAGGAGTTGAGCATGGAAAGCAGGGCCGATATTCCGTTGAACGAGGCCCCGTAGCCCACGCTTGTTGGGACTGCGATTACCGGACAGTCGGCGAGCCCACCGATTACGCTGGCGAGCGCACCTTCCATGCCCGCTATGGCGATGATTACGGATGCCTCCATAATCTTGTCCATCTGGGAAAGCAGCCGGTGCAGGCCGGCTACCCCAACGTCGTACATGCGCGTCACGCGGTTTCCCAGGGTTTCCGCAGTGACGGCGGCCTCTTCCGCAACAGGAATGTCGCTGGTTCCGCCTGTCACGACCAGCACCGTGCCTATGCCGTCGGGGACGGGAATGGTACCCGCTATCCCTATCCGCGCATCTTCCCGGTAGTCCAGGGAAATCTCCTTGCTTACCAGGGCCGCCTTCTCGCTGTCCAGCCTGGTTATTAGGACCGGGCCTTGCCCCGCATCTTTGAGGGTCCGGGCTATATCCGCAATCTGGCGGGCGGTTTTGCCCGCCCCGTATACGACTTCCGCTACCCCCTGCCTGGCTTTCCTGTGCAGGTCAGGCTTGGCGAAGCCCAGATCCGTGAAAGGACTTTGTCTTATTTGGGCCAGCGCGTCCTCTACCGTGACCCTGCCGTCCCTCACGTCCTCAAGGAGCTTCTTTGTCCCGCTATTCACCGCGTGCCTCCAGGTCCAGCATCAGTTTGCCGTATTCGCTTTTCAGCCGGGAGATGACTTCGCCTCGCAGCTCAAGCAGCCTGGGCATCTGCTCTTCCTTCAGCTCCAGCCTGGCGCAGTCTTTTTCTCCGATCACCACTGTCCTTACGCGGAAGTCGGAAAGGCCCAGGGACGAAAGGAAGGCTTCTGCCCGTTCCGTCCTTTCAAGCCTTTCCTTGCTGAGCCGGGTTCCGTGGGGAATCCTTGTCGCAAGGCAGGCATAGGCGGGTTTGTCCCAGGTGAAAAGACCTGCCTCCTTGGAGCGCTCCCGTATGAGGCTTTTGGTCAGCCCGCATTCTTTCAGCGGGGACATGACAGAAAGCTCCGCCAGTGCCTTCATTCCGGGCCTGTCTCCGGCATCATCGCTGGCATTGGTTCCGTCCAGGATTACGTCGAAGCCGTCGGCCCTGGCCCGCTCCAGGAGCAATGAGAAAATCTTCCTCTTGCAGTGGTAGCACCTGTCGAGGGGATTCGCGGCAATCTGAGGGTCCGCCAGGACAGAGGCCCTGATTACCGTAAGGGGAATGCCCAGCTTCTGCGCAAGCTTCTCCGCATCTTCCTGCTCGAACTCCGGCTGGAATTCCGTCCTGACGTAATAAGCGGCTGCTTCCGCGGCATACAGCTTCGCG
>CAMNGY010000374.1 GCA_946538795.1 uncultured Treponema sp. | reverse complement strand
GCAAGACTATATGACCCGGTTGTCGCGGGCAAGCGCTTCCTTGGCAAGGAGCTCATGCACCCGCTCGGTCATCCTGCGGGCAGCCATCGGAGATGACAGGGACGCGTAGTCCGCTGCGTGAACCTCCTCAAGAGGGCGGACGTAGTAGGAATAGACTTCCGTAGGATTATATGAGAAGAGGGGGTCATGCTTTCCCAAGCCGTACTTGTCGTTTCCCCCTATGTAAACAGGGAGCAGGTCGGCCCCGGTTTCATGGGCTATGTGGGCCGCCCCCCGCTTGTAGGGGACCGCCCCCTGCCTAGGCGTCCGGGTTCCCTCCGGAAATATGATGATGACGGCACCGTCGGCAAGCGACTGGCGGCAGGAAGCCACAAGTGCCTCGTAGCCCATGTCGTTCAACGTGTACATCCCCCTGACAACCCAAGCCAAGACCCCTTTGGTCAAAGATTTATTCACGACGCAGTCCGCGTTAGGAAAGAGTGAGATTAAAATCATCATGTCATACAATGACGGATGGTTGGCCACAACCAGCGTGGACTTCACGTTCCGGTAAAAGGCCAGGTCCCCCAAGTCCATCTTCAAGGTTCCCAAAAGCCGCAGTCCGCCAAGAAAGAGGCGGAAGAACACGGAGCAGGCTGCCCTGGACGCCTTCCTGGCACGGGAGGCAGGACGCAGGAAAAGCTTCTGAAGGGGAATGATGACCAGGCCCATCAGCAAACTGAACAGGCCAAAGAAAAATATTCCACAGGCCTTGACCGTACAGCGGTATGCGTAAACGATTCGTTTTTTGGGAGGGGGAAGCCCAAGCTCACGCCACTTGCTGGAACCGTCAGTTTTTACCACGTTCAAGCCTCCAAAAGCAGCCGCTTCAAGAAGCCGTCGGGGGACAGGCCCTGTACAGCCTCAATACGGCAGGGAATGCGGCACTGTTCCGACCGGGAAAGGGAAGCCAGGCTGGCAAAGGCTAGGGGGCCGCAGGTCCCGCAATCATGCCGGCAGATATCCCTGTATTCCTCCGGGACAAGCTCATCCCCGTACACAAGCAGAACCTGAGGCTCATCCCCGCACAGTACGGGGGCCAGGGCAGTGACAAAGCCATCGTAAAAGCAGCCTTCCGGCGGGAAAATGGCCGAATAGCTCCCCTTGAGTCCACATGCAATGGCAGCAAGCGCGATGGGGGCATTGAAGACGGAAAGCGAAAACGCGGCAGGCAGGACGGACAGCTCCGTTATGAGCGTCATGTCAACGGAAAACTGCCGGGCCAGCTCACCCCGGAAGGAAACGAAGGACTGCGGTATATCGCGACAGCCTCCCGCGTTTTCCAGGGCATCATGCACGACCCGGACCGTCATGCGGGACAATTGGCTGAGCCTCCTGCGGAAAAGAGGCGGGGTAAAGTCCAGCGCAGGACTTTCAGGACCCGCTACCAGCTGCCTTTTCCCCAAGGCCCACTCGTGCCAGATGTCCGCCCCCTCCATCCCCGGCGCCCAACAGGCGGGCTGTGAAAAATAGACGGTTTCTTCCATAAAAAACGCCAAAACAGCCGCCCCTATGACGCGGACTTGCGGAAAACCAGCAGTGAATAGCTGTTGGAACCAAGGTTATGGTGGGCGGTTTTGAGGGAAAAGCCCGCCGCCTCCACCGCACCGACAAGCTCCTCATAGCGGTACATCTTGCTGTTGCCGTTGGCCATGCAGGTAAAATAGAGGGAAGTCGCCTGCAAAGAATATGCGCTGGCCATGAACTTCTGGCGGTCCCACAGGGGCTCCAGCACGTAGACGTCCGTTTCAGCACCCGCACAGTCATGGACTTTTCTCAGGATTTTCGTAACCTGATGAAGGGAAAAGCAGTCCAGGAACTGGCTCATCCACACCGCATCAGGAGCGGACGGAAGAACCGTCTCCTGCGAAAGGATGTTTCCCGCACGAGTGCTTATGCGGTCAGAAAAGCCCGCTTCCCCTGCGGCTTGCTCGGCAACGGCGGTTTGTCCCGGCAGGTCCACTATGGTAACGCGGACGTCCGGGTCGTAGCGGCAGCAGGCAAGCGCCCACTTGGCAGTATTACCGCCTATGTCCACTATGTGGCGGGGGTGAGATGCGAACACGATCGGCAAAGCCTCCGGGAACGCTATGTCAGAATAGAAATGGTCAAATTCGAACCAGGATTTTTTAGCCTCCTCGGGCAAGGATGAAAGAGCCTCATATATAGTGGTCCACTGGCTGCCAAAGACCTTGAGTCCTTCCGGACGACCGCTCCTCACCGACTCGGCCAGGTCCCACGCCCCCTTGTAGCACACATCGCCCACGAAATTAAAATTCACGCGGGTAAGCTCGTCCTCAAGGAGCATCCAGCCAATCTTTCCCAGAACCAGGCGCTCACTGTCCCCAGCGTATTTGAGGACACCCATCCCCAGGGCCACCTCACACAGCACCTGAACCCCGTACACGGACAGGCCCGACATCCGCGCGGCATCCGCAACGCTTATGCCCGCATCCCCAGCCTCCTCCACAAGGCTCAGTATCCCCAGGTCCAGCAAGGCCCGCACGGCCTGGAAAGTAAGCGGTGAAAAGGCTATCTTCTGGGCCTCAAATTTGGCATCGACAGCCCGTATGGAATCGTCCATAAAGAAATCTGGCGTATAAAAAGCACTGTCCATATATAAGGAATGCTAGCACATAAGGCCGTTTTTTTCAACGGCAGCGTCCTGGTAACACTTGTCAAGCTCAAAAAAGTGTGTTAGCATAATGTTATATAAAAACGTCTGGAGGCTGCCGATGACGCGTTTACATGCATTCCTTCCCCTGCTCATGGGAGCCAGCCTGCTCCTTTCCATCTTCACCATTTCCTCCTGCAACGGCAACGGAGGAGCAAGCGATGCCGGGGGCGAAATATACACGGGGGGGGGTACAAGCACTGGCAGTAGCGGACAGTCCGGCGGAAGCAATACGGCCACGGGCGCTTCGGGCGGCAACATAAGCGCACTGG
>CAMNGY010000373.1 GCA_946538795.1 uncultured Treponema sp. | reverse complement strand
CATCTGCGTCATTGCCATGCTCAGGTGTTTTTTTGTGTCCTCGCTTTCCTGCCAGCTGAATATGATTTTCCGGTACATGCAGAAAAAAGCCGCGGCCGCGAGCAGGAGGACTATGGCTATGAAAAGTCCCCTCTGGTTTACATGCTGGGCCGTTCCTATGCTGCTGGAGGCATCCACGATTCCCAGGATGGATGGCTGGAACAGGAGTGTCACGAAGCTGGCCATGCCGGACAGCAGGACCGGGACGGAGTAGCGGAAGTCCAGCCGGATGCTTACGGTTATGACCCAGGCAAGGAACAGGAGTGTCTTGACAGGAAACAGCTCTTTTATGGTATAGAGCGACATGTTTGCGGATATGATGGTTATAATCAGCGAGAGCAGGACGAACTTCCGGCGGCTGCTGTACAGCAGTACGAACAGAAAGACAGCGAACAGGGAGAAGAACACGTAGAAGTCCAGGAAAAAGATGTCCTCGAAAAAAAATGAAAGGCTTGCCGTCTCCCTGCCCGGCACGTATTCCGCATGGAAGTTTATGAGCGCGGTGACCAGGAGCAGGGCGTCTATGGCGGAGGCGACGTGGGTGCAGAATATTCGCGGTAAGGAGCGGGCTTCTACCATGATACAGAATAGTATAGGCCATCTGCAAAAACTGGGCAAGTCCCGCACTGCGACGGGCCGCTTACGGCAGAACCTGCATCGGGCAACGCCAGGGGCCGCGCACCGAGGACGGCAGTGCGGCCTGCGACGGGCCGCTGATTTCAGCCTTCCTGACCCTTCCAGTAAAAATATTCCGTCGCGAACTGGATTTTCGTCGCGTTGAAGCCTTCCTCAAGCGGGAAGAGGAAGTAGGTGCAGTCCGTCGTGGAAAGGGTGACGCACTGGCCCTCGCCCCGGTAGTCGTATTCCGTGTGTATGGAGGGGGATGCCTTGGACTCAAAGAAGAGCGTCTTCTCCGTGTCCTCCATGTATCCCCGGAAGGTCAGCGAGAAGCCCTTCTCCTCGTGGACCAGCCGTCCCTCGCCCAGGGCGATGAAGTTCTTTGCTCCGGGCAGGGCCTCCACACGGACTTTCTGGTCAAAATGGTAGCGGCCCTGCTCTATCTCGGCATGGACCTGTTCACGCTCCCACTCGTAGTAGTCGGGGATATAGAGGCTGTCGGGAAGGGCTGCGGCAGGAGCAACGGGCTGAGCCGTGCAGGCGGGCTTGTCCTCAGCTGTGTCCTGGCCGCCAGACGGAGCTTCTCCGTTTGCCTGTGGCGCACCGGTATTTTGTGCCGTGCAGGCTGGCTGTTCTGTACCGGTGCCGTCGCCCGTTCGGTGCAGCGTGCCGTACTCGTCCATCTCCCAGGCCGCGCCGCATTTCTTGCATCTCAATACCGCACCCTCGCTCTCCATGCAGAACTCGGCACCGCAGTCCCTGCACATGTAGAGGGGCATGTGCAGTCCTTCCGCACGTTTGGGGAATGTTATCCTCAGTTTCGCCTCGCGCTGGTAGCGGTAGTCGTCGTAGGTCAGTTCCCGCTGCAGGACGGCGAGAATCTCCTTTGCTGACATACCCGACATCTGTTCCGGCCTGAGGACGCACTTGAGCGTCGCCCTCAGGCGGACTTCCTTTCGGGGTGTCAGGTTCCATATCGGCGACTGCAGGTGATTGCCGTTCATCACGAGCGTGACGACGGGAACCTTGAGCAGCCTCGCCAGCTTTGCGAGCGAGAGCGTCAGGCGGGAATTCGTGCCGACGTTGGAGTATCGTGCCTCCGGGTATATGACGATGATGTCGCCCCGGTCCACGACCTTCCTGATGTTCCGCACCAGGTGCAGGTCGCTGATGAACTTGCGCGTCCCCAGGCATCCCACCTGCCGGTATATCCATTCGCCGAAAGCCTCGAAGCCTTCCAGCTCGGAGATGTAATTGGCCCGGTGAGGCCACACGGCGAGCGGGGTCACGAAGAAGTCCATGAAGGAATGGTGCGAGCCAAGGAGCAGGTAGGGAGGCTTTATGCCATCCATGTTCTCCTTCCTGATTTTGAGCCCGTAACCTATAGTGTTGAACCAGCATATCAGGTGCACGAGGGGCAGGAGGAGGATGTTCTGGCGTGGCGGTGTCATCGCGCTGTCAAAGGGCGTGGGGTCAATCTTCCGTCCCTTCCGCGCGGTCAGGCTGCTCCGGTAGTCGCGCCCGTCCGGGCCTATGTCCCCCGGCCGTATCCTGCCGCCCGCCTCCGTCTGCGTCTTCCCGCTCATATCGTCACCTGCGGGTTCTTGCCTGTCATGTAGTTGCGGATTGGGGGTATGAAGGATATTCCCGTGTAGAAAACCAGCGTCGCGATGAACGAGGCACCCGTCGGCGTGAGGCGGAAGAGGGCCGGCAGGTGGACTTCGGCGGTGACCGGGTTGTAGATGGCGAGTGAGACGGCCACGCCCAGCACGACCGAGGCGATGCCGACGAGGTTGACGCCGCCCGTGAAGCGGTACACGTCCTCATGTCCCTTCATGCCGTAAGCCGCGCGGAGGTCGATCCTCTGCTTGCGGACGAAGAAGAAGTCCGCGAAAAGGATTGCGGCGAGCGGGGCGTATATGCAGGCGGTTATCGTGAGGAAGCTTCCGAAGTATTCGATTATCTTGCCCCAGATGCAGAAGAGGATGCCGTAGAGGGCAAGGACCGTGATGTGCGTGTTGTAGCTGACCTTTCTGAATGCGCTCCGGAGCATGACCCCGTATATGTAGGCCCCGACCGCCTGCGTACCGATGTTCGCAAAGGCGACGAGCAGGAGGGAGCACAAGGCGAGCGCGGGAGTCGCGAGCGTTGCGAGCATGGTCGTGGGGTCATCTATCATTTCGCCGCAGACGTACTGCATCGCGATGGCCATGACCGCCCCGACGACGACGAAGAAGGAGCCTGCCAGCCCTTGGCCGAGCACGCCGGCCCAGTAGCCGCCCCTCTCCGTCTTTGTGACGCGCGGAATTTCCGCCATGCCGCCGACGAGC
>CAMNGY010000372.1 GCA_946538795.1 uncultured Treponema sp. | reverse complement strand
CTGTCTTGATAAATGTATTCCAAATCTGTCTCAATTTGCTTCCATCAGAAATTATAGGGTCTGCCAGAGCAGACGTTATAAAAAGAAGTGCTGCCGAAGCAAGAGGCACGAGGGAAAATATTCTTCCTACGACAAGGCTTTTGAGTTTTTTAGTCGATTTCTCTATATCTGTCTGTTCATCCTGTTTCATATTATCATCCATACACGCTTCTGTGCAAGTGTTAATCGACCATTTTTTTTCAAACTTACCGGCCTCTTTCAAAAGCTCAATCATACATCCAATGTGAGGTTATCCCTACAACCTTGTCATCTTCCAGCTCAAGGTAAAGCTCATACCACGCAAAGTCTCCGAACGGGCATTTCCCATCGTGTGTATAATATATCGTGTCGTTACGTTCATCAAGAGGAGCTCCTACCAATGCAATGACTTTATCCCTGCTCATTCCGACTTCCAGCTTCGGAATATTATACGGATTAAAAGATTCCGAATATTCAGTATCTATGAGCAGATCGTATATGCATATAGTTTCAAAGCCCTTAACGAATTCTCCATATGCTGTCAATAACGAGAACAACACTATAATAATTTCAACAGGCAGAAAAACAAATCCAAGTCCTTCAAAAAGAGGCTTCCGCATTATTATAAGGGAAACAATCCATCCAATAACACCAAGCCCCAAATAAAAATACCAGAAATACCTGGTGAAATAAAAACTGCCAAGAGCTGCTGCAAGCTCTTTGTCCCTGAGAAAATAGAACACAGTTCCTGCGCACAAACCCAAAAAAAGGTTTATGGCTGTTCCGATGATAAGGAACAGCAAAAAGGAAATCAGCTTCTTGAAGATCTTTTTCATACGCATAAAAAACAATTCTCCATTATACCTTCT
Source organism: uncultured Treponema sp. (assembly GCA_946538795.1). GTDB lineage: Bacteria > Spirochaetota > Spirochaetia > Treponematales > Treponemataceae > Treponema_D. The sequence goes on along the minus strand of CAMNGY010000372.1, from coordinate 2,100 downwards.
GTTTCAATCCTGCATCATTCAACCCCAGACCAAAAGTTTATTGCTGACAAAGTTTTGTTCTCACGCTTAAATGAGAAATTCACCTGCCAGGGGTCATTGCCGGAAAAACAGAGCTCATAATTACGTTCAAAGCTATTCCTATAAAAATTATCTCCACAGATCTCCACGACTGCATTCTCATCCATACCTTCATGTATTCCATATTTCAGGCTGAGCTTCTTATCAGGAACAATCTGCATCAGCTGCAAGAAACATCTTCCGCTGCTCCCAGAACACAGATAAATCAGCAGGATGTTCTCGCTTTCAAGTTTTACGCGGATATCCTGTTTTGTTTCATCATATCTGTTCATCAACATTTCAGAAGAACTGACAAAAGGTTCATTCTTAAAATGCTTTTCAAACTCCGCATATGAATTGAATTTGTCGGGAAACATTTCTTTTCCAATAAATGGATTCTCAAAAAAGGTTCGCAGGTCAAATTTCTCCGCAGCATTTGCAGGACATACCCCAAGAACAGCAATAAGAAAACACACCAGTACACGATAAAAACGACCTCTCTTCATTTCTTCCTCCTACTCCAGACAGGCCGACTCCCCCTTATACATATAAATAGTTTGACGGCTTGATTGTAACAAGCAGTAACGATTCCAGCATTCATACAGCCTGCGCCTCTGTCCCGGTCACTCCGCGGCGCGGATGAGCCTGCCGAGCGTCCGGAACAGCGTGTCGGGCTCGACCGGCTTGCTCAGGTGCGCGTTCAGCCCTGCCTGGAGGCTTTGCTTCACATCCTCGTCGAAGGCGTTCGCCGTCAGCGCGATGATAGGGATGCGGGCGGCATCGGGACGGCCGGATGACCGTATGCGCCTGGTCGCCTCAAGGCCGTCCATCTCTGGCATCCGCATGTCCATCAGTATGGCATCGTAATATCCTGCGGGATGATCCGTGAACATCTGCACTGCCAGCTTTCCGTCCCGGGCCACGTCCGCCTCAACATCGCGCCGTTTCAGCAGCATGACGACTATCTCCGCGTTTATCTCCATGTCCTCGGCGAGGAGCACGCGCCGCCCCCTCAGGTCGGCAAGGGCCTTCTGCCTTCCGTCCCCGGCCTTCGCGCCTGCGTCATGCGGCTCCGCGACGTGCTTGTCCGATTCGGCGAAGGTTATCGTCACGGTGAACGTTGTACCCTCCCCCCGCTTGCTCCTCACGTCAATCTGCCCGCTCATGTGGTCGACGATGCTTTTCGTGATGGCCATCCCGAGCCCGGTGCTCTCGTACCTGGAGGTCATGGAGGAATCCTCCTTGCTGAAAGCTTCGAAGATATGCGGCAGGAATTCCTCGCTTATGCCTATGCCGGTATCGGACGTGACGAAGGCCAGCGTCACCTGCCCGTCGAACCTGGATTTCTCCTTCACCGTGAGCCGTATGGAGCCTCCCGGGGGAGTGAATTTGACGGAGTTCCCCAGTATGTTGATCAGCACCTGCTTGAGCTTCACGGCATCCCCCCGGTAGCAGCCATCCACGCTGCCCTCCGTGACGCACCCGTAGTCAAGCCCTTTCCCCCGGCACTGGCTCCCGATGATGTTGTTGACGTACACCAGGCTGTCGGCGAGCGAGAAATCCTCGTTCTTTATCTCCATGCTGCCGGATTCTATCCTTGTCATGTCCAGTATGTCGTTTATCAGGTCCAGCAGGTGGTGCGCGGATGATTGTATCTTGGCAAGATGCGCTTTCACGGCGTCGGAGGCGGAAGGCTCGTCCATAGCGATGCTGTTGAGACCGATTATGGCGTTCATGGGAGTGCGGATCTCATGGCTCATGTTGGAAAGGAAGGCGGTCTTGGCCCTGCTCGCCTTCTGCGCGAGCTCAAGGGCCTCCTTCAGGGCCTTGCGACCGTCCTTCATCTCCTGCAGGTGTTTCCTCTCCCTCTCCAGGGCTTTCTCCAGATGGTTCCTGTACGCTTCCTTCTCGTCCTCGACGACGAAGCTGTGGATGATGCTGGTTCCTATCATATAGCCCATGGAATAAAAGGGGAACTGGGGGGCCATGAGCTGCAGGATGATGAAGACGACCATAGCCATGCCGAAGAGCCCGATCGCAAGG
>CAMNGY010000371.1 GCA_946538795.1 uncultured Treponema sp. | reverse complement strand
ATGCCGTCAGTATCCTGTGCCCGCAGGCCGAAATCTCCTACAAGGAGAGCACCGCAAGCATACTGGCCATATACCCTGCGGAAGCCGTCAACGTGAAGGAGCTGAAGAAGCTTGTTCCGTATCTGCTTAAGATAGAGCCAAAGGTCCGCTTCTACACGCCCAAAAAGAAAGACGAGATACTTGCGGGTATAGAAGATATAAAGGCTGCAATAAACAGAATGATGAAAGCCTAGGGCACGTATGCTTGCTTTTGTTCGTTTTTTTTGCGGTTTGTGTTAGTCCGAACTAATGAAATGTCTGTATAGATAACTACGGAGGTATGAATTATGAGAAAATTGTCAGAGCTTGCCAAGGATTCCTTCGGCGTGATAGCTTCCGTGAACGGCGACAGCCGCTTTGTCAGCCGGATAACGTCCATAGGACTTACACCGGGCTGCCGCGTGACGGTCATAAAAAATGAGAAGCGCCGTCCCCTGCTGGTCTACTCCCGCGACACGATGATTGCCCTGAACCGTAATGAATGTGACTGGATTGAAGTCGCGGAGGCGGTCTGATGACTGACAAGAACGAAACTGTCATAGCCCTGCTGGGCCAGCCGAACTCCGGCAAGTCAACCCTGTTCAACGCGCTCACCGGGCTCAAGCAGCACGTGGGCAACTGGCCGGGCAAGACAGTCGAGAAGAAGGAGGGGACTTTCACCCACGCCGGGAAAAGCTACCTTGTCGCCGACCTGCCGGGAACCTACAGCCTTTCCGCCAACTCCGACGAGGAGATTATCACCCGAGACTACATCGCGAGCGGAAAGGCGGACGTCGTGTGCATACTGGCCGACAGCTCGCAGCTGGAGCGAAGCCTGTACATGCTGGCGGACTACGCGGGAATAACAGTTCCATGCTTCCTGCTCCTGAACCTTGCGGACGTCGCGGAAGAACACGGCAAGCACATTGACCCCGCCGCGCTGGAAAAGAAGCTCGGCATCCCCGTCGTCCTCTTTTCTGCCCCGGACACAAAACGCTATGACGGCTTCTACACCGCGCTGGAGACCGCCGTCAGCAAAAAGACCGTGCTGGACTATTCCGCCCTGAACGAGAAATACGGAAAGATAGGCGATTACTCCGAGATAAAGACGCTCGTCCCGGACGGAGTGATTCCCGGATATTCGGCAAGCTGGCTTGCGGCAAAGGCTGTGGAGGGCGACGCGCCTGTCACGGCGAAGATAAGGAACGCGCTCACGGGCGAGAGGCTCATGCGCTTCAAGAAGGCCGTGGAAAAACAGGAGAAGGGAGTCCTGCTCACAGGCGAGAAGAAGTTCGAGTGGATAGACTTCCTGCTTGATGGCACGGTGGAATCCCAAAAGAAGCCCGTGAAGCTGGGCAAATTTGACCGCATGATAACCCACCGATTCTGGGGAAAGAGCGTCGTCGTCCTGACAATCCTGCTGGGGCTCATCGCATCCTTCATACCCGCCCTCCCCTTCATGGCTGTGGGAAGCCTTATCGGTGGCCTGAACGCACCTGTCGCCGCCGCGCTCGCCGGAGCGGGATGCCCTGCCGTCATCACCTCGCTCGTCACCGACGTTCTGATACGCTCGCTCGGTTTCATCATCCAGATGCTGGGCTTCGTCTTCGGCGTGACGCTCGTGTTCGGCCTGTTGGAGGAAGTCGGCGTCATGGCTCGCATTTCCTATGTCTTTGACAACACGATGTCCAAGCTGGGGCTTCAGGGAAAGTCGGTCATGCCTTTCCTGGTCAGCTTCGGCTGTACGATGGGAGGGGCCGCCGGTGCCAGGGTCATAGACAACTGGGGGCAGAAAGTCCTGACCATCGCGCTCGCCTGGGCCATTCCCTGCGGGGCGGCATGGTCCATCGTCCCCATGCTCTCCACCGTTTGGTTCGGAGCCGCCGCCCCGCTCATCATCGTCGCGATACTCGCGGTGATGGTAGTCCACATGTGGATTACGTCAAAGGTCTTCGGCCGCTCGCTCGTCAAGCCGGAAGACCGCTGCGGCATGATAATGGAGCTGCCCCCCTACCACAAGCCCAAGTGGGCCAGCCTCTTCCGCTACGTCCTGGGACGGACAAGGGACACCTTCTTCCGCGTCCTCAAGGTCGTGCTTCTGGTCGCATTCATCTTCTGGCTGCTTTCGTTCTCGTTCACGGGCAAAATCGAAGGCTCCATCCTGTACAAGGCCGGAAAGGCCATTGAGCCGGTCACGAGAATCTTTGGCCTGGGCTGGCAGACCTTCATGGCCTTCATCGCCTCCTCCATCGGAAAGGAAGGCGCGGCCGGAGTCCTGAGCACGATTTTCACGAGCGGAGGGGCCGTCACGATCGGCACGGTGATGGGAGAGGCGAAGGCCGCGAACCTGAACGAGCTGCTCGTCGCCAATGTCGCGCGCCCCGAAGCCCTCGCATTCATCTTTGCGATTACCTTCAACATGCCCTGCATCGTCGCCCTTGCCGCGACATACCAGGAGACGCACTCCGCCAAGTGGACGGCCATCATCGCCGTGTACTACACGGTCGGGGCCCTGCTCCTTGCTTGCGCCGCATACCACATAGGGCTTCTCATCTGGTAACCGGAAGGGACTGGCGACAAAATGGAAAAACTGCTCTCGCTGCTGAAAGACGGGCGGTCCCGCCCGCTGGAGATGATAGCCTCCGACTTGGGGACAAGCGTTGAGGACGTGCGGCGCAAAATAGAATTCCTTGAGCGGTCCGGGATAATCCGCCGGCTTCCTTCCGCCGGTGGCGCTCATGGCGGCAGCTGTGGCGCGGAATCGTGCCCGGGCTGTAACGGCTGCAGCGGCTGTTCTGTAGGATGCAGCGGCGGTCACAGCGGAGCCAGCAAGGGGGCCGCATGTTCCGGCTGCATGCCGGAAGGAGGCTTCAGGAACATGGGCGTCATGTGGGAGGTCATAGGATAATATGGGAACAGCAGTCATCTGCATTGCATTAGCAATAATAGTCGCACTTGCCGTCAACAGCGTCAAGA
>CAMNGY010000370.1 GCA_946538795.1 uncultured Treponema sp. | reverse complement strand
GGCGGCCAGGTGGCGGCCTCGTTTCCGCGGGGCTTGTTTGTTGGAGGCCAGGTGACGGCCTGTGGGCGGTTGTTCCCGCCGTGCCTGCCGCTCGCTTGTCGCTGTCCCGCAGTCTTGCTTGCACATACTTACTTTACACATTGACGGATAATGTCAAAATGCGGTAAAATTGGCTTAATCAGCCGCACGAGCGTCCGGCATGTGCGGCAGCCTATATTTCTCGTTTATATAGAAGGAAACAGCAATGATAATCAAACCTATGATTCGCAGCAACATCTGCATAAACGCGCACCCGGTCGGATGCGCCAAGGAAACCGAACGGCAGATTGAATATGTCCGCGCGCAGAAGGCGAAGCGCGGCATAAAGACCACCGGCGAAGGCGGCAAGGGGCCCAAGACCGTCCTGGTCCTTGGCTGTTCCACGGGTTACGGACTGGGTAGCAGGATTGCCGCCGCGTTTGAGTACGGGGCGGCGACCATAGGCGTCTCCTTTGAGCATGAGCCGTCCGAAAAGAGGGGCGGGACCCCCGGCTGGTACAACAACAAGGCGTTTGACACGGAGGCGGCCAAGGCCGGCCTTAAATTCGAGACTTTGAATGCGGATGCTTTCAGCGATGAATGCAGGCAGACCGTCATAGCCAAGGTAAAGGAATGGGGGGCAAAATTTGACCTTGTTGTCTACAGCCTGGCAAGCCCTGTCCGCACGGATCCTGACACGAAGGTCCTGTACAAGTCCGTCCTCAAGCCTGTCGGACAGCCTTACTCAGGTGCATCGCTTGACATGATGACTGGTAAGATTACTCCTATGACTGCTGAGCCGGCTACGGGAGATGACATTCCCAACACCGTCAAGGTCATGGGCGGCGAGGACTGGGAGCGCTGGATCAAGCAGTTGTCCGAAGCCGGCGTGCTGGCCGAAGGCTGCCGCACGGTCGCCTACTCCTACATAGGCCCCAAGCTGTCTCACGCTATTTACCGCGACGGGACTATAGGCGCGGCCAAGAAGGACCTTGAGGCCCGTGCTCACAGCATAGACGCCGCGCTCAAGAAGATTGGCGGAGCGGCCTATGTCAGCGAGAACAAGGGCCTTATCACGCGCTCCTCGTCCGTCATCCCTATCATCACCCTTTACCTTTCCGTCCTGTTCAAGGTCATGAAAGCCAAGGGAACCCATGAGGGATGCATAGAGCAGATGGAGCGCCTTTTTGCGGAGAGGCTTTTCACCGGCGAAGGCAACGGCGCGGGCAGCGTCCCGACCGACAGCGAGGGCCGCATCCGCATAGACGACTGGGAACTTGACCCCGCGGTTCAGGCCGAGGTTGACAAAATCATGCCCGCCGTCACCGAGGATAACGTCAAGGATATGGTTGACCTGGAAGGCGTGCGGCACGACTTCCTTGCCATAAACGGCTTCGATGTCGCTGGCGTTGACTATGACAAGGACGTGACCGACATGTTCTCCATAGAGGCGTAACGGCTTGTGGATCTTATGCTAGCGGGATGCTCCGCGCGTCCTGCTGGCTAGGTCCGCATAGGAGCCGTGCGCCCTTTCTTTTGCGGAAACCCGCCTGTATGCCTTGGGTACCGTGCCGGGCATTCCCTCGTCCCGCCGGCGGGCGGGCTTTTCCTGCTTCCAGACCGGGGATTCGGGATGAGGATCCCCTTCTTCCACGTAAGCGAGCCATCTGTCATCCTCAGGAACTTCAAAGCGCAAGGGTTTTCCCGTCAAGGGATGGGGAAATTCCAGAGAGCGGGCATGGAGGGCAAGCCTGTGAAATGGGTCGGTTTTTGCCCTGTAGTTTTCGTCGCCGGCCAGAGGGCGGCCCAGAAATGACAAATGCGCCCGTATCTGGTTCTTCTTTCCAGTGTCCAGAGTCAGCTCAAAGAGCGTGTGGGTAGGCCCCCTGCGGATAATCCGGTAATGCGTCACGGCGCGGACTGCCCCAGCCCTCCGCTCGTCCCCGTCCTTCGGAACATAAGCCACATGGTAGGCGTTTTCGGCAAGGGGCTGGTCTATAGTTCCGGACTCCGCCAGCCCGTCACTGCCGGATTTGCTTCCGTTCCGGTTTGCGGGTGGGTTCTCTGCGACGGCCCGGTAGATTTTATGGGTTTTGCCTCCGTGCCAGTTGGCTATTATCTTTTTCTGGGAAGGCTCGTTCAGGGCAAACACCATCACGCCGCTGGTGTCGCGGTCCAGGCGGTGCACTACGAAAGGCCTGTGGGACTTGGACCAGTCTCCCCGTCCCCGCATAATGCTTTCTATGGAATCCAGTGCGGTACGGGCCTTGCTGCCGGGATAAGGCACGGACAACATTCCCGAAGGCTTCTCGATTACGATTACATCCTGATCCTCGTAGAGGATGGCAATCCTTTCCCTGCCGTAGTCGGCCTTATGTTTCCTTTTGTAGGCCGTGCTTGCCTTGACTCTGTGAAAGCCCCGGTCATCAGTTCTCATAGATGATGCACCTGTTCTTTCCTGAATTCTTAGCGACGTAAAGGGCCTGGTCCGCTTTGTCAAAAAGCTCGTTGTAATCCTTCCGGGCAGAGCCGTTCTGGAACAGGATGCAGCCGGTACTCACGCTGTAATGCTCGTATTTTGTATTGTCCAGGAAGAATTTCTTCAGTCCTTCGGTCATGACGGCAACCTTTGCATCGACTATCTCCTTTGTCAGTTTGCCCTGCATCAGGACCACGAACTCGTCCCCTCCGAACCTGCCCACAAAGTCTGAGGCCCGGCAGCAGTCCAGGATGTAGCGGCCCGTGTTCGCGATGAAGAAGTCCCCTATGGAATGCCCGAAGCTGTCGTTAATGTTCTTGAAATTGTCTATGTCCAGCACCAGCAGGCAGCCCTCGCTGTTTTCTCCCCGCAGGAACCTGGTCGTATTTGACTCAAAGGCGGCTTTTGTCATGGCCCCGGTCAATGAGTCCGTGTCCCTCTGAATCTTGATGATGAGGCGGTTCGTGAAGTCCTCCATCCGGCTCATCTGATGGTGCATGTGCATGAAGA
>CAMNGY010000369.1 GCA_946538795.1 uncultured Treponema sp. | reverse complement strand
GGAAGCAGAACTTCGGCATACGGCTGGAGACTTTCAGCTCCTACAACCTGTCCCAGGTGAAAGCTTTCCTGGAGTCCATACGGCAGGCCTATTACACGCCGGACAACTGCATACTCATAATCACCGGCAACGTGGACGCGCAGAAGACCGCTCAGGCCGCATCAGAATATTTTTCGCGCTGGGACACGGCTTTCAGCGGCAGCACCAGGAAGAACGGGAGCCTGTATTCCACGAAGCAGAGGAAATATGTACTCTCGTCCCCAATCTTCTCAAAGGAGATGACGCAGATAGCCGTGCAGTACACGGAATTCTCCGCGTCAGAGGCAAAGACCGCCGCCAGGGCGTTCAACCTGGGAGACTCGCCGTTCCACGCCCTGCTGACGCAGGACAAGTCGCTCGGCATACGGGGGCAGGAGTACCTGTCGGCCACATATTCCAGCGAGGCCGGAACCAGCCGGATCATCCTGCAGGGCATCATGGAATCCCCCTTCTCCTTTCTGGACGAAGGAGAGGTGCCTGACCCGGCGCAGCTGGCGGAGGCGACGGTGGCCTTCCAGGCCGACGGCTTCGTCGCACGGACAAAGGAATCCCTGAAGCTGACAAAGAAACAGTTCGACACAGCACGCGACAAAGTGGCCGCCACGCTCAACATGGGAAGCGGGGGCAGCAAGGGCCTTGCCGATGCCATAGTCGAATTCTGGTCACAGAAGCCGGACCTGAAGGCGGAGAATTTCTACTCGACGTTCCTGGCCCATTACGACAGCATCAAGAAGCTGGACCGCCACAGCTTCGCCGACAAGATAGACGGGGCACAGCCGTTCGTGTTCGCGATGGTGAACGACGAGGTATACAAGGAGAACGAGGCGGAATTCAAAGAAAGAGGCTACGAGCTGATAACCGAGGACAACGCCGCCTGGTACAAGCTTGAGCGCTACGCCCTGGACGGAAGCAAAAAAGGGAGGCCAAAAGAAGACGCTTCTGATGACACGGCGTTCAACCCATCGGCCTATTCCTTCTACTATATAGAAAACATAAAGAGCCTCAGCTCCACCAAGCTCAAAAACGGAATCCCCCTGGTGGTAAAGTCCAATCCGGGAAGCCAGACAGTCCTCACTTCCATCGCTATAGCGGGAGGAGAATCCGCAAGCCCCAAAGACAAGCACTTCCTCAGGACCCTGCTGATCAATTCCTTCGCAAACTGCATACAGGACGAAATGGTGAAGATGAGGGACGGGGGCATGCTTTCGGGGGATGTGAAGATAAACGCCTGGACGACGGAGGTCACGTCTTACATCACCATGGAGTGCATGGCCTCCGAGCTGGAGCGGGCTTTGACGGCACTGGTCAACGCAATCGTCTACGGCGACATACGCCCCATCTCTGCCGACAGGCTCATCTCGGACCAGAACCAGCAGACCAGGCTCAAGACAGACTCCCTGTCATGGCAGCTCAGAAGCAGGGCCATAAGGCACATGTACAAGGACAGCCAGTATGAGAATATATTCAGCATAGAGGAAACTGAGGAGCTTAGCTCCACGGACTTTCAGTCTATCATACTTTCCTACACCCAGCTGCTGGACGCATCGCTGTATTCGCTGGTCATCGCTGGCGACACGGACGCGCAAGAGGCAAGGGATCTGGCCGAAAAAACAATAGGAGTCCTGCGCATGCAGAACGAGCGGGAGGTGACGTTTATACCCCACCCCTCCTACGAGGCCCAGACGCTGGACGTACAGCTGAAGCACACATACACGTCCGACCTGGATCCGGCGACCGCCCCGAAGGAGTCGCCCCTCCTGGTCCCGACAAAGAAGTACTACGATCCCATGCAGTTCTACTTTTCGGCCCCTGAATACGGAACTCAGAGGGAGCTGTTCAATGCCCTGCTCCTGGAGCTGGAGAAGCTGACCGAGGAGGACCTGGGGGAAGGATACGAATGCAGGACGGAGATGGCCAGCAGCATCGTGAACGTAGGGATGCTGGAGGCAGAGAGGCTTCTGCACCGGATGAGCTTCATAAACTCGTTCACTGCGGCGCGCAAAAAACTTTCCGAGTTGCTGAGAAGCGAGGACGAAAATACGCGTGAAAAAGCGATAAATGACATACGCAGGCAATGGAACCGCGTAGTGATGATCCAGACGCAGACGAACGACGGGACCGCACGGCTCATACAGGACGGCATCCTGGACGGGAACAAGAGCCTGTACCTGGATTCCTACCTGGTCATGCAGAACGCTACCGAAAAGGATTTCCTGAACATACTGGACCGATATATTCCTGAGGAAGGCTACCTGAGGCTGTTTTCAAAGGATTCCCAGAACTGAGCAGGGGTAAACCTGGCCCGGGCAAATGTCGCAGCCCCCAAACATGGGGGACAGCCTTCTATGCCTCCAGCTGGACAAGTCCCCCCGCATCGTCCTGACGCGCATAGACGGACCTGTGGGCACGATAAGGATTTTTTATTCCGTTCAGCTCGCTCCTGACGTCCAGCATGCGGACGCGGAGAAGCTTCTGATTCCTGATATTCTGTGAGACAACCTGCTCCCTCAGGGCCACAAGGTCATCCTGAATTTTTGTGACGGGGATGCTCTCCTCAGGATTGTAAGTCGCAGGACGGGACTTCTCGTACAGCTTCTGCATAGGCACGATAATCCGCTGCAACGAACCGATGTTCTTCACTATCTGGTTGCTGAGGTCAGTGTGGGCTATTATGGCATCCGCATTGTCCTCGTTTATCTCGGCCTCCTGCATCTCAAGTATGCGCAGGTACTCGCGGAACTTGTCCCTCTGCTGCTCCAGCAGATAGCGGAAACGCCTGAGGATAGCGATGCGCTCGTCAAGCTCCCTCTGGTCCAGGTTCTCTTTCATTTTCCCCTCCTGATGAAAGGATTCTACCCATTAATAGAAATGGCGGGGCTGTCCACGGCCATCTGCACCTGGGTGTTGGCAAGGCTGTTGGCCGCCTGAATCCATGAGTCAAGCAGGTCCGAAAGCATCTTGTGAACGCT
>CAMNGY010000368.1 GCA_946538795.1 uncultured Treponema sp. | reverse complement strand
CCCTTGCGGCCGAATATGATGCCGCCCGTCGGGAAGTCCGGTCCCTTGATGTGGGTCATCAGCTCGTCTATGGAAATGTCGGGGTTCGCTATGTAGGCCGCCACGGCGGACGCTATCTCGCGCAGGTTGTGGGGCGGCATGTTCGTCGCCATGCCGACGGCGATTCCGTTGGAGCCGTTCGCGAGCAGGAAGGGGAACTTGGCCGGCAGGACCGTCGGCTCCTTGGTCGTCTCGTCAAAGTTGGGGATAAAGTCAACGGTGTCCTTGTCTATGTCCGCCGTCATCTCCTCGGCAAGCCGGGCCATCTTGGCCTCGGTGTAACGGTAGGCGGCCGGAGGATCGCCCGCGATCGTACCGAAGTTTCCCTGCGGGGTAATCAGCGGGTAACGCTCGGAGAAGTCCTGGCCCAGGCGGACCAGGGCATCGTAGACGGACGCATCGCCGTGCGGATGGTACTTTCCCAGCACGTCTCCGACTATCTTGGCGCACTTGCGCGTCGGCCCCGAATAGCGCAGGCCCAGCTCGTCCATCGCATAGAGTATGCGGCGGTGAACGGGCTTGAGTCCGTCGCGCACGTCAGGCAAGGCACGGCTCACGATGACCGACATGGAATAGTCGATGTATGCTTTCTTTATTTCCTGATCAATCGGCTGGATTATCAGTGTCCCGCCTTCCGGGGTCTTTATCTCGTTTTCCAAAGCAGTTTTCCCTATAAGTAGCCTATAAGCAGATGGAAAATGATAGCATATAAAGGAAAAAAAGTCCATTCCCCGCAATTTACCCTAAAGTATTTTGCCCTACTCACCGAAGAGGCTTGACCTTTTGCACGCAAAACTGCATAATGAGGCCGATATGGCTATAGAACACAGGGCAGATGAGCGCTATGAAGATTTCGGCAAGGTAGACGCCGAAGATTTGTGCAGCCTTCCGGGAATACTGGACGACATCAGCATGAAAGGCTGCAGGGTTCATTTCCCGGTCCCGGTGTCGCTGGACATGGAGAACCAGTATAACCTGAACATAAGCCTTCCCCAGGAGGGAAGCCGTCCCCTCCGCCTTATATGCAACCCCCAGTGGAAAAAGATGAACGACAGCGAGACCGAGATAGGCTTCCGCTTCATGCGCTCGCCCGACACGCCCCGGCTCGCATCCTATATCGGCGAGAAGCAGGGTGAGACGGAAGACGACAGCATATACAGCATGATCATAGGCAACAAGGCGGTTTTCGTCGGCTAGGGCGTTCCTTCCACAGCACAACAAAGCACCATAAAATGTCATACACAATACAAGAGACGGGGGGTGCGGTTTTCCTTCCCTTCCCAGAGATGAAAGGGATGCTTGAGACTGAGCTTTCGGACAGGCTCGGCCTGCGTCTTGGCGAACTGCGCCGGTCGGGCAATGCGACGGATTACGGGGACCTCATTGCGGTCAGCAAGGAATCCCTGCCGGAAGAGCTTCCCCTTCCCTACTGGTGCCGGGACCGCATGGACAAGCCCCTGCTCATCAGCTTCGATTCCGTCAAGGACGCCTCCGACGCCCTGCGCAGCCTGCAGCGGTCGTGGGCACCATACAGCTACACCATGTTCCGGCGGACAGCCCTGATTCAGGACAAGCTGCCCCGCGTGAACCTTAAAGAGAAAAGCTTCCCCTTCTCCATACCGTCATCCCCGATAGGACTGTACACGCTGACCGGCGAGAACACGATGCTCGCCTCTGCCGTCACGAGCAGCCCCCTGCCGGCAGGCCAGCTCCTGCTGCGGGAGGATCACGAGAACCCGCCCAGCCGCGCCTACCTCAAGATCCAGGAGGCCCTGTGCCAGGCCGCGGCCAGCTTCGGCGTCCCCCTGCCCGGCCCCGGCTCGCGCTGCTTTGACGCGGGCGCCTGCCCCGGGGGATGGACCTGGGTCCTGACCCAGCTGGGATCGGATGTGCTCGCGGTGGACAGGTCTGAGCTGGACGGGCGGCTCATGGAGCACCCCCGGGTCCGGTTCATGAAGCATGACGCCTTCACCCTGCCTCCCGAGGAGCTGGGGAAATTCGACTGGGTGTTCTCCGACGTGATATGCTACCCGGACCGTCTTCTGGGCTGGGTAGAGCGATGGCTTTCAAGCGGCATGACGCGGAACATGATATGCACGATAAAGATGCAGGGTACCGTGGACTGGGACCTGGTCGCCCGCTTCGCCGCCATACCGGACAGCCGGGTCCTGCACCTGAACCACAACAAGCACGAGCTGACGCTCATTGTATGTCAGTGAGCAGGTAGGGAGTCGTCTGGTAGACGTAGTAGTTGAGCCAGTTGGTGTAGAACAGGTGGGCCGTGCTGCGCCAGCTGGAAAAGACGGGCTTGGTCGGGTCGTCGCCGGTGAAGTAGTTCTCCGGGACGCGAACGGCGAGGCCCTTCTTCTTGTCCCTGTTGTATTCCTTGGCCAGCGTGTCCGCATCGTATTCCAGGTGCCCCATCATGAATACGGACCGGCAGTCCTTGGACTTGGCCAGGGTCATGCCCGTGACCGGCGAGTTGGCCAGCAGCTCCAGATCGGGGTTCTTCAGTATGTCCTCGCTCTCTATGCGGGTATAGCGGGAAGTCGGCACGGGGAAGAAGTCGTCGAAGCCCCTCAGCAGGGGATCCTTGGGCCGGATGAGCTTGTTGTAGTAGATGCCGGAGTACTTCTCGCGGACTATGTGCTTCTGTATGCCGTAAAAGTGGTACAAGGCCGCCATGGCCCCCCAGCAGATATAGAGGGAGCAGAAGACGTTCTTCTTGGCGTAGTCCATCAGGCGGCAGATTTCCTCCCAGTAGTCCACGTTCTCGAAGGGAAGTTGCTCCACGGGCGCACCGGTGATTATCATGCCGTCATACTTGCTGTCGTAGACCTCCTTGGACGAGATGTAGAAGCGTTTCATGTACTCGCGGGGCGTGGTCTTGGAGACGTGCCCGGAAATACGCACGAGCGAGATGTCCGTCTGCAGGGGGGTGTTGGACAGGAGCCTCATTATCTGTGTCTCCA
>CAMNGY010000367.1 GCA_946538795.1 uncultured Treponema sp. | reverse complement strand
CCTGTAAGGCTGGTCTTTGCCTGTGATGAGCGGTATGTCCCGTTTCTGGGCAGTGCCGTGCGGTCGTTTGTCAGTTGTTCCCGTGCAGAAAATGAGTATGAAGTTGTAGTTCTGTCTGATTCTTTGCCGGATTCCGCGATGGAAAAGCTTTCCTCCATGATTGCAGGCCGGCAGAATATACGGATGCGCTTCATTGAGATGTCCCGTGAATTGTCAGGCCTGGAATTCAGTCCCTTCAACGGGCTTCCCAGGGTGTCCTATGCCAGGCTCTTTTTGCCGTTCATACTTACTGACTGGGATAAAGCAGTTTGGCTGGACTGTGATGTGGAGGTTCATGCTGACCTGGCCGGCCTTTACGCCACGGATGTCACGGGCTTTCTGCTTGCCGCCGTCAGTGACAGCTACATCAACGGCATACGGAGACTGAAGGAGCATCGGGCGGAGGCAATCTACATAGCTTCCAGGCTTTCGCTTACCCAGGACATGAGTTACTTCAATTCTGGTGTCATGCTCCTGAATCTGGGTGAATTCAGGAACCGTTTTTGCCTGAAGGATATAGTTTCCCTTGCTTGCTCGGACGATTTTCTTTGGGGTGACCAGGACGTGCTGAACATGCTGTGTGCGGAGCGGGTGCTCTACCTGCCCCGTGAATGGAATGTCATAGCAGGGGAAAAGGATGACGGCCTTAAGGAGAAGGCTTTCATAGTCCACTACACCGGGCCTGGTCCCATGAAGGCCGGCCTTCTTGAGAAAAGTCCGGCGGAAAAGGACTCCCGGGCGGAAACTTTCCGTTTCCCGGAATCAAGGGCTGCCTGCTGTTACGCGATGGGCCGTTTTTCTTCCGTGCGGATTCCCACGGCCTCTATGTTCCGGGGGCTTTTTAAAAAGCTCTGGGCACATCTTGCCATGCTCATGTACTGTCCGGCGACACGGCGGATGTCCGCGCAGAATTCATTGCTGTTGGATTCCATGTATGATCTTGCCAGGCGCAAGGCCATGCTCACCGCGAAAATCAGGCGGTCAAAGGAGCGGTTGGCCCGGCTGGAACGGCTGCTTGACGGCAAGGTCCTCCTGCTCCTGCTGCTTTTCCCTTTTGTTCCTGTGAGGCCCTTTTGCCAGGAATCGCTGAAGTCAGTGGAAGAACAATACTATGATTTCCTTGCCCTTGACGGGGATGCTTCCTCGCCAAGCCTGAACTACAGGACCATGAGCGATTCGGCATGGCACGTGGAAGGGAATTCCGTCTGGGATGAGCATTTCCTTGGTCCTGCCAAAAGCTTTCCTTTCCGGCTGTACGGTCCGGAGCTTTTTTTCAGCTTCAACAGCGCGGCTCCCCACGGGCAGAATGACGGTGTCCTGTGGCAGGGGAAGGGTATCAACTCCAGCCTGACGGCCGGAATTCGCGTGGAGGCATTGGGCCTGGAGCTTACGGTCAAGCCATCTGTGTCTTTCAGCCAGAACCAGGCTTTCAGTTATACAATGCCCCACAGGGATTACGTGTTTGATCAGGAGGAGGTCGGCGACCTGTATGAGGGCAAAGCCTCGGTATATGGGTATTACGGCAAGTCTTATGTTGATGCCCCGCAGCGCTTTGGGGAAAGCTCCTTCTTTTCGTTCACGCCGGGAGACAGCGAGCTGCGTTACACATGGCACACTCTGACGGCCGGATTCGGCTGGCAGTCCCCCTGGCTGGGACCTGCCAAACTGAACCCCCTGCTTCATTCTAACAATGCCGTGCCATATCCGAAGTTTGACATTGGATTGCGCAGGACCCATCTGTATCTGCCTTGGCCGGGAAGGTACGGGATTTACCTGGGGGATGTGGAATTCCGCGGCTGGTGGGGCCGGCTGGAGGAGTCTGATTATTTTGACAATGACAGGAGCAACGACAGGGCCCTTCTTTCCGCCTTTTCATTCGCGTTTGCCCCGGCGCTCATCCCGGGCCTGAGCGTTGGCGTGTCCAGGACAATGCAGAGCAAGTGGGAAGGCATACGGCCGTATACCTTGTTCGGTATTTACGACTTCCTGAACTACCAGGCCGGTGGTCTGGACGGAACCAACGGACATTTTTCCCTGTCGTTCGACTATTCTCTGCCTGCTGCGGGATTGGAGCTGTACCTGGAGTGGGGGAGGGATGACTTCAGCCCCGACCTGAATTTCCTTGTCCGTTACCCATTTCATTCCCAGGCATGGACGGTCGGGGGCAGGAAATCCTTCCGCATCACGGACGGTCTCCGCGGGGAGCTGCTGCTGGAGCTGAGCTGCCTGGAAAGCTCCCGTGACTACGAAGGTTTGTGGGGAACAACGTTCTATGCCCACTCCCGCATGACTCATGGACACACGAACGGAGGGCAGTGGCTTGGTGCAGGCATAGGAACGGGCGGAAACAGCCAGTACGCCGGGATCAAGCTGTACCACAGGAAGGGCAGCGTGGGAGTCTTTTTCCAGCGCAGGAACCCGGACTTGGACTACACTTGGTTCACTGACCTGGGGCTTGGGAATTCGCGCCGTACGGCAAACGACCTGAACTGGGAAAAAAACATCCGGGCCACTATAGGCGGGGGGCTGACGGCCAGCGGATTCATAGCGGACAGGCTCCGGTTGGACGGCAAAATTGAGCTTGTGCGCGAGTGGAATCCGCTGAACAGCATAGATGCCGAATATGACAGGAGGATGAACTTTCATGGCGAGCTGGGCCTCAAGTACATCTTTTAGGGAGTGCTTTTACCTGTACGGTGTGGCCCGGCGTTGTGCAAGTTCAGGCGACTTGAAAGTCCAGGCAGCCGCAGGACCGGCGGATTACAAGGTTACACGGTCAAATTGACAAGTGCGGGCGAATGGAATATAATCGGAAGAAGCTGTGGACATATTCACTCCGTTCCGAGTAACCAAAGGCAACGTCGGTGGCCTGCTGAACCTTATCTTTATAGCCGACAGGAAACGCCCGGCAGGTGAAAAGTGCCTGTTCGTGGACATGACCGAAACCCGCAGGCAGGACATGCACACCGGGGTTC
>CAMNGY010000366.1 GCA_946538795.1 uncultured Treponema sp. | reverse complement strand
CACGTCCTTGTCATGGAGGTTCCATGCGAGGTACTCATTTATGAAGGTCTGCTCGTAAGCCGAAGCATTGAATATCAGATGGTGGGTCTCGTCCTTAAGCTCGACACGTTCGCTAATGCGAACGTTACGACCTCGTGCTACGCACGGGTCGCGAATCAGTCTGCCTCCCGTGAGTTTTCGCAACGCGGAAATTCATAGGCTTGCGCTCGAAGGTGTACACCGGCAGGTCAGCCCCGAACGGGTCGCTCGTGCATATGAAAATCACGTAGCTCTCTTTCAGCTCGGAATAGACTGCCCCCTTCAGGAGGCTGTCTATGTCAATCATGCTCTGGTAGTAGCGGGTCCGCTTGCCGATGTCTTCTACACGTTCGCCTGCGCGAACGTTACGACCTCGTGCTACACGTTCGCTAACGCGAACGTTACGGCTTGCGCCTCGCACGGGTCGCGAATCTATCTGCCACCCGTGAGTTTCCGCAAGGCGGAAACTCATAGGCTTCCCGCAAGGGAAGCCGGATATTCGATGTGGTCAATCCTGGTATGCAGGAGCCGCTCAAGGACGCCCTTGCAGATTTCAGGCTCCCGCATAACCGCCCCGGGAAGGCGGAACTGCGGGGCGTCTCTTCCAGACAACACGGAAACATATTCCCGCAGGGTGTCCCCATACGCTCGCCGAGATTGCATTCATATCATACGCATATTCAACAAATACGGATAGTCCCACAGGCTCAATGAGGCAATCAAACGCTCGCTATGGGGGCCCCGCCCCGCTCCATGCGTTTCCTGTCTCATGCCACCCACCACAGGCCCCCTGCCCGCACGGACGGAACTGCGGGGTATCTCGCCTCGGTCATCCCTGCCGCCCTGCGGCTCCCGCGCGCACGCTTCGAGGGTCAACAATGTGGACCCGCGCCATACGTTTCCACCGGGGCCAGCCCTGCCGGATTTTGCTTAACGACAGTCTTGCCACATCAAAAAAACACTTCAGAACAAGAGATTTTTCCCGGTGAAATGCACATTCCTGCTTCCTGTAGAGAGATATGTTGTGTATGAGAGCAAAGAGAAAGCGAAAATCAAACCAGAAGAAAGCCCGGAAGCCTGCCTTCTCAAGGGCACTGCTGGCGCAGGCTGCCGAGATGATAGCACGGGGAGAGCGGCTGCCGCTTAAGGACGACGTCGCCTTCAAGATGTTCCTCTCCAGCCCTACGCCGGAGTCGAACGCCTGCCTGCGATACTTCTTAAGTGCGACGACAGGCCGGGAGGTCGCAAAGGCGAAGGTAACGAACTCGGAGCTTCTGCCGGAATACAGGAAAGGCAAGATGCCCCGCATGGATGTCAACTGCGAATTCAATGACGGTCAGAAGGCAGATATAGAGCTGCAGCTGACCAAGGCGGATGATGACCAGAAACTGCGGTCGCTCTACTATGCCTGCAAGCTCTATGCGGGGAGCCTGGGGCGTGGTGAGAAGTACAAGAGCGCCCCGAACGTCTATCAGATTTTCCTCATAGACTTTGACCTCTTTGAGGACGGGGAGTTCTACCACCGGGCAATGATGCGGCTGGACGACGGCAAGATACTTGCAGACCGGCTTCAGGTCCTTTTCTTCAGCCTGAAGGTGCCAGACACCGTGGATGCGAGCTTGAAAAAGGCTGCCAACTGGTGTAAATTCATCTCTGGGAGCACCAGTCCGGAAGTCCTGCAGGAGCTTGGAAGCAAGACGGACTGGAAGGAGGAGTACGGCATGGCGATGAGAGCATACAACAATGTCAGCGCGGAGGAGAAGGCCTGGGCCTACCACCTGTCGATGGACCGTGCAGAGGCGGACTACTGGAACGGGCTGGAACTTGCCGAAGAGAAGGGCCGAAATAAGGGACTTGAGGACGGCCGGAAACAGGGCGAGCGGAACAAGGCCCTGTCGGACGCACGGAATGCACTGGCACTGGGCATCCCTTTGACACAGATTTCACAGATAACTGGCCTGTCCCTTGCGGAGGTGGAAGGGTTGGCTGTCGCAGGGACAGAACCGGTGCTGGCATAGCACCCCGCCCCAGACGGCAGTACGGGCGGGTCCCAGCGACGGCGAAAAGCAGGAGTCTTTCCCCGTCGGGGCGGTTCCTGCTTTTCGCCTGCCCCCACGCCCCGCGGGGCGGGCACCGCGGGCGGAGCGGGTGCCCGGGGTTAGTCGCAGGTGGGTGCTGGGTCCGCCGTAAACACTACTGTGACGTTCGGGTTGCCCGCTTCGATTGCGGCCTTCAGGGCACAACTGTTATAGACCTGGACGGTTACGCCGGTAAGTCCCTTGAACGCATCAGTCCAGTCTGCGGAACTTGCTGTAGAGTAGCTGGCAATATAGAAGGTCTTTCCCGACAGACCGGTACAGCCTTCGAAGCAGGATCTCATATCAGAGACCTGGGGTATTTTAATCGCCCCGTTGCTATCAAGCATCTCCGAGGGGATGTCGGACAGTGCCGTGCAGCCCTTGAAGCAGGAGTTCAAGTTGAGGTATGCATCAGAAAAAGAGCTTTGATATAGAACAGGGAGCGTATCCAGCTTCGTGCAGCCTGCGAAACAGCGTGTTAAATTCGCACTTTTGTCCAGAGATATTTTGGGTCCCTTGGTCAGCTCCGAACAGTCTTTGAAGCATTCAGTCATATCAGTACCATTAGAGGCCACTGTAGTTATCGTAAGACCTGAGGCGTCCGTCAGGCTTATGCAGCCTTCGAAGCAGTTTTTCATAGACGCAGTAGTAACAGAACCAGCATAAGCAGTTTCAATACGGGAAGGAAGCGTGGTCAGGCTCGTACAGCCGTAGAATGCCTTGTCCATATTGTTTACAGTATCGCCGAACCCGAAGCTCAGTCCTGAGGCATCCGTCAGGCTTGTGCAGCCCGAAAAGGCTTCGGTCCAGTATTTTGTATTTCCGGTGGGAATGCTACCGGCCGGTATTACCGTCAGATTCTCGCAGCCCTTATACAGGTTCGATACGTCAAGACGGTCTCCCAGGTAGGGGTCAGGCAACGTGGG
>CAMNGY010000365.1 GCA_946538795.1 uncultured Treponema sp. | reverse complement strand
TGCCTTCGGACAACGGGCACGCCGCCTTCTCAGACCTTGAAGAGGTCTATCTGGCTTCCTATCTTGTCTATGGCCTCCTTCATCCTGCCGGAGATGTCGCCCAGCACGCTTCCCGTCTCGCTTATCCTCTGCGCCCCGGCGGACATCTGGTCCATGCTCTGCCTCATGCTGGACGTGACGTCCTGCAGACTGGCCATCTCGGACTTGATTTTCTCGCTGCGGGCGGACATCTCCTTGGATGCCTCGCGGACTTGCACCGTGCTGGCGTTCATGTTCTTGAGGGCGCCCCCTATCTGCTTGCTTCCCTCGTTCTGCTCCTGCATGGCGGCCTTTATCTGCATGACCAGCTCGTCGGTTTCCTTGATCTTGCTGGACACAGCGGAGAATGCCTCGCTGGACTCCTGGGATGCGGCGACTACCTCGGTGATGGAGTCCTTTATCTTCTTGAGCTGCTCGCCGATCGTCTTGGACTGGGAGCTTGATGTTTCGGAGAGCTTGCGGATCTCGTCTGCGACGACGGAGAAGCCCTTGCCCGACTCGCCCGCGTGGGCCGCCTCGATCGCGGCGTTCATCGCGAGCAGGTTGGTCTGGCTGGCTATGCTGGATATGGCCTGGTTGGCCTCCTGCAGCATCTTGGACTGGTCCTCGATCTGCTTTATCTTCTCGTTCACGTCCTGCTGCTTGTTGAATCCTGTCTGAGCGTCATCGGAAAGCAGGCGGAAGGAGCTGGCCATCTTGTCCACGGAGCTGTTGACGGACGAGATGTTCCCTATCCTCTGCTCCACGGCGGTGGAAGCCTCGCTTACACCGGCGGACTGGCTTTCTATCAGATCGTCCATTCCCCTTATGTTCTGCGAGATGTCGTCCACGGCGGCGGCGGTCTGGCTTACGCTGCCCCCCTGGGCGCTTATCTGGGAGGAGATGCCCCCTATGTTCGAGATGATTTCGGAGATGGCCCCCGCCGTGTTCCCCGCGCTGGCCGTCATCTCGTCGCCGGATTCGTTGAGCCGTATCTTGGACTCCTGGACGTCCCGCATAATCTGCTGCAGCTTGTCCAGGAAGAGGTCGAAATGGATGATGAGGTCACCTATCTCGTCGCGGATGAAGAGCTTGCAGCGCTTGGTCAGGTCCGCGTCGCCCGTCTCCAGCTCCTTGAGGAAGTTCGTCACGTTGTAAATGCGCCACATGAGCCAGTGGATGAAGGTGTAGCTGCACACGAGCAGGAATGCGATGAGGATCACCGTAATCGGTATGACAATCGAAAGGGTGGTGTTCTTTATGTTCTTGACAACCTCCACGTCCTTGGCGATGAAGAGCATCCCGGCTATGCTGCCGTCGCCGTTCTTCAGCGGCTGGTAGGTGGAGTAGTACTCCTTGCCCTTGATGAAGTTCTTGCCCTCGAAGTTCTCGCCCTTCTCCAGGACCTTTGTGGTTATCTCCTCGTTCTCAAGCCGGGTGCCCTTCATGTCGGGCAGGGTGGACTCCACCCTTATAGAATCCCTGAAGACCGTGCACTCGACGTTGTATCCTTCCTGCATGAGCTCGGTGAAGAAGCCGTTGGTCAGCGAGTAGCCGGAAAGGACGCAGCCCGCCACCTTCTTTCCGTCCATCACCGGGCTGGTCGCGAGGGCGGCGAATTCCTGCGCCCCGACGGACTCGAACGTCCTTGTGGGCTTGCCGCGGAGCGCGTCGTGCACGCAGGACACGGCGTTCAGGTTCCTGCCCTCGTTCAGCTCGTCGCCGCTGCAGGCGACGACGATTCCGTAAGCGTCTATGACGGCGACGAAGCCCAGGTCCAGCTCATCGACCTTGCCCTTCAGGTATGCCTTTGTGCCCGCGCTGTCGGCGTGGGACGTGGACTGCAGGATATAGGGGGAGTCCGACAGCAGGTCCGCGCTGAGCGCGAGGGTGCTCGTCCAGTCCGCCATGACGTTGGCCGCGCCCTGCATGGTGTAGGTCAGCTCTGCCTGCGTGTTCTTTATGAGCTTGCTGTCGAACACGGTGAGCGATATTGTGGCCACCAGGCCCGCAGCGATTAGGATGAAGCCTCCTATGAGGGTTATAAGCTTGGTTGAGAGCCGCATGCCGCGGCGGGCCTTTGTGTCAAACCTGTCCAGTTCTTTCTTTGCCATAGTAAGTTGCCTCTCGAATTGTCATGAATTCTACCATATATTGGTGCGAAAAGCAAACTTTTTATAATTAGGAAAGTCCCCCGGTAAGTTTGCAGGGAGTTCCTGAAAGCCCCCGGATGCCTCTTTTGTCAGGGGCAAAATGTACATTCCTGATTTCCCGCTGCATATAACTAGTATGTAGGCATAGGAAGGCGAAATCCGTCCGGCCGGGCAGCCGCCGTGGCGTGCGCCCTGTTACGGGCAGCAAGGCCGTTACGAGGACATGCACCCCGGTCCGGGCAGCAAGGCCGTTACGGGCCGCGCCGGGAAGAGCGGTCACGCTGGGGAATGCGTCCGCGCTCCGGGCTGCCGCTGTCTGACCGGGCGGTATTGGCCGCCATGCCTGCGAAATTATTTTTACGAGGTGGATGTATGAATTCTCTTAACCAGATCATTTTGGAAGGAAACGTGTGCAGGCAGCCTGAGCTGAGGCAGTCGGCGGCCGGTAACTACGTGTGCGTGATGCCCATAGCCGTGAACCGGTCGTACAGGAACGCCAAGGGAGAGAATACGGAGGAGGTGTCCTTTTTTGACGTGGCCACGTTCGGCAAGACGGCAGAGGTGTGCAGCAGGTACGCGACCATAGGCCGGCACGTGCGGGTTGTGGGGAGGCTCAAGCAGGACCGCTGGAAGAACCAGGAGGGCAAGGCGCAGAGCAAGGTGAACATCATCGCCGAGCACGTGGAGCTGCTGAACCTTCCGCGCAGGCAGATGGACGGGCCTTTGACGGACGGGGCTTCTAAGGCCGGGCGCTCGAATGCCGGATCTTCCTGTCATGCCGGCGGCGATTCCGGGGCCGAGGCCACCCTTGTGGCCACGAACGAGGCCGCCGCGAGCCAGCGGGATGAGGA
>CAMNGY010000364.1 GCA_946538795.1 uncultured Treponema sp. | reverse complement strand
TCCTGCACGTTCAGCTCGTTGGTCCCGGCCTTGCGGGCCTGGATGCGGGCGATGAGTGTCCTGGTGTTCACGGTCTTCCTGTCGAAGCGTCCGTAATAAGAGTTCCCCTTCTCAAGATAGTTCTTGAAAAGCACGATTTTTCCCTGAGCCTCAACGTCATTGAAGCTCGTCTGCAAAGTCTCAGACATATTGTCCTCCAAAAAATTGATGTTGAGGTGAATATATCACAGGACAATGCACATGAAATGTAGCGAATTCGTTACAAAGCCAAAATATCAGCAACGCCTTTAGAATTAACTGAAAGCTTAGTGCTCAACTCTTCTGCACTGCAATCAAGAAGCTTTGCCGCTTCTTCTTCTGCGATTTGTTCTTCACTATATGCGGCTAAAATTGCGCAGTCAAAGAAATCAGACCCCCGGAAACTAAGAGGCAAAGGGTCTGGCTCTGAGTTTCTATAAGGAACTTTGTCTTTTAAATCTGTATAGTACAAATCCAACTCATTAATATAATCCTCTTTTCTGATATTACACAATTTAAGCTCATCGAGCCTTCTCAAGAGCGTCTCGTGGCTCACTTGGAACCGTTGTTTCATCTTAGTTATATCATTAGCGGAAAGCTGGCATTTTTTTTTACGCCCAATGTATTCATTGATATACCTTTCTAAGTTTTCTTTTGATAAAAAAAGCTCTGTTGCGAAGCACTCCGCATCTTTCCGTTGTTTTGCATTTTCCAAGATGAATTCATTCGTATTGAGCATCTTGTAATCATCCTGATGGGCAATCATGTGGAAGAACTCTTCTGCTGTTGCGAACAGGCATTTTTCCGCACAATCACAAGCATCTGTGTTTATTATAATAGAAGGCTCCGCCCAAACAGAATTGGGAACATATTCGTTGTTCTTGAACAAGGATGTAGAGCAAGTTTTCACTTTTTCCGTGCCGAACGGCATGAAATGGAGTCGTATACCGAGACATTCGACAAGATAATTGATACGGAAAGCAAAAGCTCCAGGAAACATTCCATAATACAGGTTTCCCCATAAATCTTTGTCATCTGCTTTTAGAAAATAATCAGCCAATTTTTTTGGTGCTAGATTCGGCCTTTTTATGCTTTCCAAAAAAACAGAGCGCCTCATTGTTATATCGATAAGTTCACCATTGGCATCTGGCTGTGTATATATATCGAAATATTCAAACAGTTCCATCTTATCTTTCAAGTCATCAAGAGTGACAAGCAGTCGCTCAAGCTTAACAAGCGTATTCCGGAACGCCGCTTTTTCATTTCCTGAAAGAGGAGCTTCAATGCGCACACGAGCATTGAGAATTGATTGCCCGTCTTTATAAAGCAATGAAATATCCATGCCCTTTCTTGCCATAAATGATTCTATCTTCTCGACAGATTCCTTTGATGGCGGAAACTTTTGATTGATTATATTGGACAGCGTATTGTAACTTATCCCTATCTCATCAGCAGCCACCTTATTTCTCATTCCCAATAGGTGAATAGCTGTGGAAAGGTTTTTACCGAAGTTTATTGTGATAGTTTTGCTATTATTCATGTATCACAATGTACCATCCTGTTGTGTTAGTGTCAAGACAGGCATAGATTCACAACAGATATTTTACGGATAAATCTTGTTACTGGTGAAAAGTCCCATAAAGGAGCTATGTGTCAAAAAAAGCCGCCCACATGGGCGGCTTGTAAGAAATCTGGATGGGCGGCGTATCCATCATATCAGGTTCCCTTCCGGGAGCGCAGGGTGCCTTTCCTGCTTCTCAAATTTCATCCATATTATATCATAAAAACAAAATTAGTCAACATCAATCTTTTGCAATCGTCCAGATTTGCAGTAGGCTTCAATTTTGGATTCCTTTACATCAAAAAGGGTTGCTACATAATAAATACTTTTGGCAACATCAAGTTTAACAGAAAGGAAAATATTATTTTTGAAGCATTTAACCATTTCTATGTTTCCTTCAGTTACACCTGCGTAATCCGGTGATGAAAGAATCTCTGGGATATAATCAAAGTATTTTGCGGCAACATAATGCTTTCTTTTCAAAAGATGAGACAAAAGACCCTTCGAGCGATAAATCGAAATATCGCTTTTTGCATTCGGAAAGCCAATTTGAATAAGAAACTCTTTCTTTATGTTTGCAACGAATATCAGTTTATCCATGTCAAACCCTCGATATTTCTCCGTGATTTTCTCTACGCATACCCTGCATGAAGGATTTGAGCTTGGCGGCTTCATACGCGACGGCTTCATGCGACATATTAACCTCCTGCTATCAGTATATCACATTTCAGGCCTTTTGTTCAGGGGACGTCACGACCGTAGCAGCTGCGTACGGTCGTGACGCTTGCCCCTGCAGCCCGCCTACTTACGCGCCGTCACGACGGGGGACCAGGCCTCCCTGACGAATCCCAGGCTTTTCCCCTTCCTTGGCGAATAGTCCGTGCGCACGTGCACGCGGTAGCGGCGGCCTTCCTCCAGCTCCTCCGGGACATAGACTCCCAGCCTGCCGGACGTGTTCTCCGTTATGACGGATGCCTTGACCCACAGCGACTTGTCGCTGACAGGATTGTCATCCGCATCGACAGGGCAGAAGAACACGCCGCACCCGTCCGTATCGGAGAGCCGGAGCAGGACGCCCTTCAGCTGAAGCTCCTTGCCGATGCTGGTGACTTTGCCCTCCACGCCCGTGAACCTGTCGGTGACGGAGCGGATCCTCATCCCCTCGTCAGCCGTCCTGATGTCAGTGACCTGGATGTTCCCTATGGTCTCCTGCGTGAGCCTGGACGGAGTGAACTTCACCTGCAGGGGCTTGGAGCCATCCTTGGTCACAAAGCCGCTGCCGTCGTACTTCCCCTTGGCGGAGATGAACATCGTCCCCAGGTCCATCACGTTCACGGCCTCCCCGTTCCGCAGGGCGGTGAGGATTTCCTCCTTCAGGAATCCCGCGATTTCCTGCACGTTCAGCTCGTTGGTCCCGGCCTTGCGGGCCTGGATGCGGGCGATGA
>CAMNGY010000363.1 GCA_946538795.1 uncultured Treponema sp. | reverse complement strand
CGAGAAAGATGACCTTCAGTATTTCGCCCCGGTTATGACCAAAGAGCAGTTTGTAAAGGAACCATACGTAGAGCCGGACTTCTTTGACTTCGGTTTTAATTTTAAGGACCCTATGCCCGACTACACGAACATAATCTCCGGACCCGCCGAATACCAGCTGTCGCTTGCGGGAAGCGGGAAGGCGGTTCTGGCCCAGCTTCTTCCTGCTGAATCCGAAAACTATCTGCCTCAGGCAGTCTGGGTGAACAGGAGCGGAAACACGGTAAGCTTGGAGCTGGACGTACCGGATAAAAACAAATACACGGCTTGTGTGTTCGCTTTCAACACTGCCGAGACCAAGTGGCCTTTCTGTTATGATATAGTGGAGTTTGAGGGGGATCTTCTGCCGCGCGCGGAAGGCCTTTTTGGCGGAAAGAAAATCACGGAGAAGGAGCTGGATTTTTTCAAGGCTTCCTTCTACAAATGCCAGGAAAACGGATACTACTACCTGGATGAAGACCAGTTTGCCACAGAGCGCAACAATGCGGTGGATAAAATTCTCCGCTTGCTGGAGATGGACCCGCACCGTTGCAGGCCCATCCTTAAGTTTGACATCGTGTCTGACGGACAGTATGCGGG
Source organism: uncultured Treponema sp. (assembly GCA_946538795.1). GTDB lineage: Bacteria > Spirochaetota > Spirochaetia > Treponematales > Treponemataceae > Treponema_D. The sequence goes on along the minus strand of CAMNGY010000363.1, from coordinate 2,407 downwards.
CTACGGAATAGGTATTGCAAAGTACCCCTTCGTCTATTTTTCTTATAACTCCTCTACATCTACCAAATTGTCCTCGCCCTTGGTCAGCTCTCTTGAGGCGGGAAAGACGGTCCATTTCGAGATTGAGTCCGGTGACTACACGGCATTGGCAGTTCTTGATGGTGTTTCGGCTGGGGGCGGACTTATACCGATGCAACGTGACCCAAAGACGCGGGCATTCGTGCTGGAGTATGAAGTTCCTGACGGAGTGGAGCAGGTCACGGTTTATGGTACACGGAACGGCCGGAACTATGACGGCCTGTGGGTGTACCGGGTCACGCGGTAAGGAAGAATCCTGTATGTTTTCGTCTGCAAAGCAGGAGGTCGCCGTATGGATGAAATGAAGAAGTTTTCGTTTAAGAGCCTTTTCTCGCCGATTCTGTGTTTTTTCAGGAATTGCAGGTCTGCCATAATGAACTGGTGGGAAGGACTTCACCTTTCCACAGGCCAAGCGGACTGTGGTGTGAATGGGGAATCTTCAGCCACGGGGGAGTCCTCTTCCTCAGAGGAATCTGCTGCTGCAGAGTCCTCTGCCTATGCGGCAGAAGGAGCTTCGCCCAGTGCAGGAAATGCAACAAAGGGTAACGGACAGAAATTCCTCAATGTCCTGCTGTCCGTTCCAGACATTACAGCCAGTCTTTGCCTGTGTGCTGCTGTCGTTGTCGCATTGCGCCCTCAACTGCTTTCCTCCGACTTCCAGAAACTCCCTGATAGTTTTTCAGCAGTGGTGGATTTCGGAAACTTTTTTTTCAAGGCATACATACGGCCCAGGCTGCCAGAAGAAGTTCTTCGTTACAGGAATTTTTTCGTTGTGCTCTTCTTGTTCCTCTATTTGTTCGGGAAGATATGGGTTATAGCTTTCTCTGCTGGTAAAACCAGGAAAGCCTTGTCTGTCTTGTTCATTGCCATGACCTTGCTTTCCTGCACTCTGGTTGTGGATAAATTCCTTGTCTTTATACTGTTTGTACTGCTTCTCTTTATGGGATTTCAGTATTCCATAGGACTGAGTTCCCGGTTTGCACTGAGGAAACTGGGTGTTATTGCTTTGCTGGCAGTGTCCGGATATATCGCATTTGTTTTTTGTGCCGATGTCGGAACACTTCCTGCTTGGTTTGATATGCTCGATGCCTTAAAACGCTGCCTTTCCCGCTTGGCCCTGCCCGTGCAGAGCTGGCTCTAGGCTGTTCTTTTACATCAATACATCTTTTCCTAAGGAGGAAACGAAAATGAAGAAAATCATGTTGTTGCGTTGTGCCTTTGTTCTGGCTGTGCTGTCTGCTCTTGCCATCCCGGTGTCAGCCGGCTCAATCAAAGATAAGTTCGGCTCATTCAAGGAGTCGCTCAAGAAGGACACCAAGAAAGAGGACAAATCTGCGAAATCCTCAAAGGCAAATTCAAAATACAAGCGTGAGCCTGTGGATGAAACGGTCTGGGATTTGTCTGTCCTTGACACGGCGCGGGATGCCGACTATATGGATGAGATAGAGAAAGACATCATCCTTGAGATGAACATGGCCCGGAGCAATCCCAAAAAGTATGCCGAGCTGTACATTGAGCCGCGGATAAAGAAATTCAACGGCAAGACCTATGGCGGGAATCTTCTGACATTTGAAGGGGCCGATGTCGTGAAGGAATGCGTGAAATTCATGAACGGCCATAAGTCCCTTCCTGTCCTGTCGCCGTCAAAAGGCCTGACACGGGCGGCCAAGGACCATGCTGACGCCCAATCCCTGTCAGGTCAGACGGGACATACCGGCGCGGACGGAAGCGACCCTTTCACAAGGATGGAACGCTACGGTTCATATACCGGTTCGGCTGGCGAGAACATCTCTTATGGCTCAAAGACGGCCCGGGAAATAGTCGTCACGCTCCTGATTGATGACGGCGTGAAGAGCCGGGGCCACAGGAAGAATATCATGAGCAAGGAATTTACTCATACAGGAGTCGGCTTCGCGGGCACGCATAAGGCATACGGCTGTGAGTGCGTGCTGGATTTTGCCAGAAGCTATAAGGAAAAGGAGTAGGGTTTTCTGTTTCCATGGAGGGAAAAATGAAATTGAAAGGATTGGTTCGGATTTGTTTGATGCTTTGCGTCTTTTTTGCTGCTGTTTCGTTGCCTGCGTCAGCTTTGCGGTATATAGACATAACATCAGTGAATAATGTTCCATTGATAAGTGTCCGGGATATTGAGGATTTCAAGCTGATTATATCTGAGCATAATGTTTCTTTGGTATATCGTAGTCCCACACAGCTCATGGCGATTGCAGACGGAACTTATTTCTCTTTTACGACTGGCGAGTATAATACTATAGAAGATTTTGAGGCCGGAAGCGTGAAGGGGTTCAAAAAAGGGTCTGATTTTTACTCA
>CAMNGY010000362.1 GCA_946538795.1 uncultured Treponema sp. | reverse complement strand
TGCTTGGAATGTACCTGCAGTATCCGTTCGTCCGCTATGCCCTGCTTGTCGGGGCGCTCATAGCCCTCTGCTCCTCGCTCCTGGGTGTCACCCTGGTCCTGAAGCGTTTTTCGTTCATAGGGGACGGCTTGTCCCATGTCGCTTTCGGGGCCATGTCCATTGCCGCGGTGCTGAACCTTTCCAATGACATGCTGCTTGTCCTGCCTGTTACGGTTGCCAGCGCAATCCTGCTGCTGTGCGCGGGGCAGAACTCAAAGATAAAGGGGGATGCCGCCATAGCGATGATTTCCGTCGCGGCCCTGGCCTTCGGTTACCTTATAATGAACGTGTTTTCCACCTCGTCCAACCTGTCAGGTGACGTGTGCACTACGCTGTTCGGGTCCACTTCCATCCTTACCCTGACCGGCAGGGAGGTCGTGCTTTGCATTGTCCTTTCCGTCACCGTGGTCATCCTGTTCGTCCTCTTCTATAACAGAATATTCGCCGTGACATTTGACGAGTCTTTTTCAAAGGCAACGATGCGGGGGACGGACGGCTACAAGCTTATGGTTGCCGTCATCATTGCCGTCATCATCGTTCTTGCAATGAACCTGGTGGGCTCCCTGCTCATCTCTGCCCTTGTGATATTTCCGGCCTTGTCCGCCATGCGTCTTTTCCGCAGCTTCAGGTCGGTGACAATCTTTTCGGCCTGTATTTCCGTTGTCTGCGCCCTGCTGGGCATAATCATCTCAATCCTGGCCGGAACCCCTGTCGGGTCCACTGTCGTCGCCGTGGACGTTGCGGCCTTTGCCATTTGCTGCCTTACCGGAAAGCTGGTCGGGGAGAGGGTATGATGCGACATGTCTTTCCGCTCTTTGCCTTCTGCGCCGTCCTTTCGTTTTCTGTGTCAGGATGCGGAAGGGACGGTGGCGTGTCTGCCCGCAAGGGGCGGCAGGTTCCGGGAGTCAGGGACGTCCTGGAAGCCGGGATGGCCGGATCGGACCTGAATAAGGATGCTGGCAGCGTGCAGGAGGAAGAAATTCCTGTAATGCCTGCCCCGGACACTAAGGAGGACCCTCCTTCGGAAGAAAAAGGATCCGAAGGGAAGCCACCGGTCGCGGAAAGTCCTTCTGTCCCTCAGGCTCCCGCTGCTGGCACTGACGTTGACCTTACGGTTCTGTCCAGCACGATGGTCTATTCCGAGGTTTTCAACATGATGGTCAGTCCTGAAAAATATATCGGCAAGACCATAAAGATGAAGGGCCAGTTCATGTCCTCGTACGAGGAGGCCCTGGACCGCCACTATTTTGCATGCATTATTCAGGATGCGACAGCCTGCTGCGCACAGGGCATTGAGTTTGAGCTTGCCGGCAACGTGCGCTATCCTGAGGATTATCCTGAGGAAGGAGGCATCATGTGCGTGGTAGGCGTCTTTGACACCTATGAGGAGGATGGATGCGGTTACGCTACTCTAAGGAATGCCCGCCTTGTCTCTGATTGATCCGGACGCGTACCGGTCCCCTCTCTGCTGCTGAAAATCACCAGCTTTCCCGTCTGTCATATTCCTGAGCCTGTTTCATATCACGTGCAACATATCTGAGATACTTGACATTTTTGTTAGCTTGTTCTATCTTGTGTCAATGTAAGCTTGTATACATACGGCTGATACCGTGGAGGATGATAGAGATGCCTTTGACGATGGCTAATCCTGAGGAGCAGTTCCTTATAAAGAAGATAAACGGAAGTGAAGAGGTTCGTCGTTTTCTGGAGAACCTGGGTTTTGTCGCAGGTTCGCAGGTTTCTGTGGTGTCCAAGATAGGCGGAAACCTGATAGTCCAGATACTTGACAGCCGCGTTGCCATAAGCCGCGAGATGGCGCAAAAAATCATTGTCTGATATGTAAATAGGGGCCTTGTGGCCTTTAACGTGAGGAGTAAAATATATGACGCTTAGGGAAGTCAAGACTGGCCAGACGGTCACGGTTGAAAAACTGCTTGGCGAAGGGGCGGTGAAACGCCGCATCATGGACATGGGAATTACTAAAGGCACGGAAATCTACGTCCGCAAGGTCGCCCCCCTGGGGGATCCTGTGGAGGTGACGGTGCGGGGGTATGAGCTTTCCGTGAGGAAGGCCGACGCGGAACTGGTCCAGGTAAGGCAGTAAGGGAGGCGCGGTATGATCAAGATAGCATTGGCAGGAAATCCCAACGCGGGAAAGACGACTTTGTTCAACGCCCTTACAGGTTCCAACCAGTTCGTGGGAAACTGGCCGGGAGTTACGGTCGAAAAGAAAGAGGGAAAGCTCAAGGGGCATAACGGAGATGTGATAGTCACTGATCTTCCTGGAATATACTCGCTTTCCCCTTATACGCTGGAGGAGGTGGTCTCCCGCGATTACCTGGTCAAGGAGCGGCCCGATGCGATACTGAACATAGTGGACGGAACCAATCTGGAAAGGAACCTCTACTTGACCACCCAGCTTGCGGAGCTGGGGATTCCTATGGTTGTCGCAGTCAACATGATGGACGTCGTGAAGAAGAACGGCGACAAAATCCACATAGATGCCATGACGGAGGAGCTGGGCTGCCCGGTAGTGGAGATTTCCGCCCTGAAGGGGACGGGCTGCGTTGAAGCCGCCGAGCTTGCCGTGAAGAAGGCCGCCGAGAAGAAGCCCATGCTGTACAAGCACCGTTTTGAAGGGTGCGTGGAGCATGCGCTTGCCCATATAGAGGAGGCCGTCGTTCATGACCTGCCGGCAGAGCAGCACCGCTGGTATTCGGTCAAGCTTTTTGAGCGCGATGAGAAGATTATCAAGGCTCTGGGGGTGTCTGCCGACAAGCTTGCCCACATAGAGGAGGACATAAAGTCCTGCGAGAAGGAGCTGGATGACGATTCCGAGTCCATCATCACTGCGGAGCGCTATAAGTATATCGAATCCATAATAAAAAAGTGCGCGACCAGAAAGAGCCATAACAAACTGTCCACATCTGACAAGATAGACAGGGTGGTGACCAACCGCTGGCTGGCCCTGCCTATTTTTGCTGTCGTCATGT
>CAMNGY010000361.1 GCA_946538795.1 uncultured Treponema sp. | reverse complement strand
GACACAGCTGCGGAGTGAGCAGCCGTTAATAAGGGCGAGGACTGGCTCAGGCAGGAGTCTTGTTCAGTTCTATCAGTTCGCGGCGGCCTGGAAAATCTTGTCCCCGTTGGCCTCAAAGAGAGTCCCGGTCCCCGTACCGTCCGCCAGAGAGGTGAGGGGGCGGTCTCGCTTGCTGTTGGCGAGGATCATCGGAATGCCGGCCTGCGTGGACTTGCGGGCCGCCTGTATCTTGGTCTTGATGCCGCCGGTGCCGAACGAGTTGGTCTTGCCCAGCGTTATGCCTTTAAGGAGCTCGTCAATGTCCGGGACGCTTTCCACCAGGCGGGCGTCGGGGTTCACCTTGGGGTTGTCCGTGTACACGCCGTCTATGTCGCTGAACAGGAGCAAAAGGTCTGCGCTCCAGAGGATCGCCGTCAGGGCGGACAGGTTGTCGTTGTCGCCGATCGAGTTCTCCTCAAAGGATACGGAGTCGTTCTCGTTGACAATCGGGACAACGCCTTCGTCCACCAGCGTGAAGAGGGTATTGCGCATGTTGAGCGTATGATGGTAGTCCTCAAAGTCTTCCTTTATAAAGAGCAGCTGGGCCACATGCAGGGCCTGCTTCTTGAAGGCGGCCCTCCACTTGTCCATCAGCTCCACCTGGCCTATCGCGGCAAGTGCCTGCCGGTAGTGCTGGTCCTTCTTGTGTGCCCAGCCGTCTATGGCGGAGGTGCCCGCCACCTGCGCCCCGGAAGAAACGATGATGACCTGCTTGCCTTTCGCAATCAGTGCCGCGCACTCCTGGGCTATGAGATTGAGGAAGTCAAGGTTTATCGTCCCGTCCGCCTTGGCGAGCGAGTTGCTGCCGAACTTTATGACAATCTTGCGCGATCCGGCAATGGTCTCCTGTATAGTCATGGCTTTTTACCCTACTGATTTCCCTTCCGGCGGACTACTTGAGGACCACGCGGACGAACTTCTTCTTGCCAGCCTTCACGACGAACTCGCCGTCGTCATCTGCCTGCGCCGTCGTAATGACCGCCTTCACGTCGCTGACGGTCTGCCCGTTCACGCTCGCCCCGCCCTGCTGGATCAGGCGGCGGGCATCGGACTTGCTCGCGCAGAGCTTGGTGTTGAAGTAGAGGTCGCAGACGTTCACGCCCGCGTCAAAGTCCGTCTTGGCAAGCTCCACTGTGGGCATGTGGCTCTTGTCGCCCTCGCCCGAGAAAGCCGCCTTCGCGCCGGACAGGGCCTTGTCCGCCGCCTCCTGCCCGTGGATGACGAGCGTCACCTCGTAGGCGAGCCGCTCCTTTGCCGCGTTGATGTCGCCCGCGCATACCTTCTCTATCTCGTCGATTGGCAGGAAGGTGAAGAGCAGGAAGAACTTCTTCACGTCCGCATCCGGCACGTTGCGCCAGTACTGGAAGAAGTCGAACACCGACGTGAGCGACTTCTCAAGGAATATCGCGCCCTTCTCGGACTTGCCCATCTTCTTGCCGTCCGCCCGCATGATGAGCGGGAATGTCAGGCCGAACGCCTGGTGCTCCTCGTTCAGCTCCGTCGTGCCGCCGAGCTTGCGGCGAATCAGGTCGACGCCCGCGGTGATGTTGCCCCACTGGTCGGCCCCGCCGATCTGGAGGATCGTACCGAACTTCTGGTGCAGCATGTAGAAGTCGAACGCCTGGAGCAGCTGGTAGTTGAACTCCAGGAAGGAAAGGCCCTTCTCCAGGCGGATCTTGTACTCCTCGTAGGTCAGCATCTTGTTGACCGAGAAGCAGGAGCCTATGTCGCGCAGGAAGTCTATGTAACGCAGGTCGGCAAGCCAGTCCGCGTTGTTGGCCGGCTGGGCGAGCGTTCCGTCAAAGTGCAGGAAGCGGTCAAGCTGGGCCGTGATGGTCTTCACGTTCTCGTCAATCTGCTCGTACGCAAGCATCTTGCGCATCTCGGTCTTGCCGCTCGGGTCCCCAATGCGGCCCGTGCCGCCGCCGACCAGGGCGATTCCGTGGTGCCCGGCCTTCATCAGGTGGCGGAAGGCAAAGAAGGGAACCATATGGCCTATGTGCAGGCTGGCCCCCGTCGGGTCACAGCCCACGTAGAAGGAAATCGGGCCCTTGTCCATGCGCGCGGAAAGCGCGTCCACATCGGTGCACTGGTTGAAAAATCCCCTGGCCTTCAAGGTCTCGATTGCTTCGTTCATAGTAAATCCTCTTGTTGTCTTGGTAGTCTTGTTAGTAGCAAGTGGAAGCAATTCTACCTTTTACGCGAGCTTTTGGCAATGGGGGGACCGCCAGAATGGGGGAACTGCGAAGGCGGCCTTAAGCCCGCCGGGGGGCCGTCCACGCAGGGAGCAGCCCACGCCGGGCCTTTGAGGCTGCTGGGACGGCCACCCTCTAAAAATATGCATCGGGCGCCCTAAAACCCATCTAAAAATCTGCATCAACCACCCCAAAATACATCTAAAAATATGCATCAGCCCCATTGAAACATATCTAAAAATCTGCATACTGTAGCTATGCTGCAAAGGAAAGCCACTGCATTTCTGGAATCATGGAAGGACACGAAGAAAAACGAGTGCCTGCTCATAAAGGGTGCGCGGCAGATCGGCAAGACCTTCACCGTCCGCGAATTCGCCCGGAACAACTATGAAAACGTCATAGAGCTGAACTTTGAAAGCCAGTCGGAGCTGCGGGCAGCCTTTGACGGGAACCTTGACGTCCCCAACCTCATCAGGGAAATCAGCCTCCGCATGCCCGGCGTCAGGTTCGTACCGCACAAGACCCTCCTCTTCCTTGACGAAATCCAGGCCTGCCCCCAGGCTCGGACCGCGCTCAAATTCCTTGCACAGGACGACAGCTTCGACGTCATCGCGACCGGTTCCCTCCTTGGCATAAACTACAAGGATGTCTCGTCCATTCCCGTCGGCTACGAGCGGCAGTACGAGATGCACTCGCTTGACTTCGAGGAGTTCCTGTGGGCGCTCGGCATACAGGGGGAGGCCATAGCATCGCTCCGGGACAGCTTTGAGAAGCTGACGGCAGTAGATGCTTCCACCAACA
>CAMNGY010000360.1 GCA_946538795.1 uncultured Treponema sp. | reverse complement strand
GCCCGAGTACAAGGATGCGTACAAGAAGGGAATGGACCTGTACAAGCAGGGCATCTGGAACCTGGCCAAGGACTACTTCGCCAAGGCTCTGGCCGCCGTGGAAGGGGACAAGGCCGCCAAGCTCATGTTCTCCCGCTGCGAGGAATTCATCGCGAACCCGCCCGAGAACTGGGACGGCGCGATTGCATTCAACACGAAATAAAAAAGGGGCGGTGGCCGGCATCCGCTGACCGCCGCCCGTAAACGCCTGGCCTTGTCTTTTTAGAAATTCCTTCCGTTCCATCCCCAGTCGGACACGCCCTGGTACTTGACGTAAACCTTGTCGGCGGGGATTCCCAGCTCGTCGTTCATGATGCGGCAGATTTCCGCCGTCATCTTGTCCGCGTCATCCGCCGAAACGTTCCCGAACACCGAGACCGAGATGAAGGCCCCCTTGTCCAGCTTCTTTCCCGCCATCCACAGGTCGTAGCTGTCGTCTATTCCCACCATCAGGTAGGACTCGCCCTTGTGCATCAGCGAAATCGCTTTGCCCAGCTTGCTCTTTATGGCCTCTTTCTTTTCCGCCGTGACAGGCACGGTGATCTTTGAGTCAATGAACGGCATATAAGCCTCCTTTGAAAAATGTTGTTGAAAGCAGTATAACGAAAAAGGGGCCGGATTGCTACAGCGCAACCCGGCCCGGTTCCTTCTCAACAGGGGGCAGGGGGCTCCCCCTGATAAAAACTAGCTCTTCTTGCGGTTCTTGATGATGATGAACACGCTCTGAAGCACGATGAAGAAGCAGAGGATAATCGAAAGGACTATCTTGTTCCACCATGACGAGAGCGTTCCCTGGCTGCGGATAAGGGTCTCAATCGTAGCCTTTATGAGGACTCCGAAGAATGTTCCCACAATGCTTCCGACTCCTCCGGTCAGCATGGTACCGCCGATGACCGCGGAAGAAATCGCCTCCATCTCGAATCCGCGCGCCTGCTCAACGAAGCCGGACGTGGTGTTCAGGCAGAATACCGTTCCCGCGAGGGCGGCCATGAAGCCTTCCACCACGTAGGCGACGAACTTGTTCCGCTTGACGTTGATTCCCATCAGGAGGGCGGACTGCTCGTTGCCTCCGATTGCGTAGAGGTTGCGGCCGAACTTGGTGTACTTGAGCACGAACCAGATGATGACGACCACGGCGACAGCGATGAGGACGCTCGGATGCACGAAGGGATAGCTCACCACCCCGCGCTTGTTCTGCGTCGCGCCCAAAAGCCAGTCGATTATCTCTATGCCCGGATTCTCATCCGACCCCGTGCGGAAGTAGATGTTCTTGTTCGCCACCGCAATGAAAGCCCTTCCGCCTGCGTTCGCGTCGGTAATCGCTATCTGCTCGGTGCTGAGCATGGCGGTAAGTCCGCGGCAGCCGAACAGGCCCGCGAGCGTGATGATGAAGGGCTGCAGCTCCATGTAGGAAATCAGCCATCCCTGGAAGATGCCGAAGAGGATTCCCAGTCCCAGGACAATGGCGACCGATGATGTCGCGCTGAACCCCTTCTTCTCCATGCAGTAGGACAGGATCATGCAGGAAAGCCCTATCACCGAGCCTACGGAGATGTCTATGCCTCCCGTAATCATGACCATCGTCATGCCCGATGCGGCTATAAGCAGTCCCGCGTTGTCGATCAGCATGTTCAGCAGGACCTGCCTTCTGCCGAAGCCCGCGTCTCCGTAAATCAGGCATCCGAAGATGTACATGATCAGGAACAGACAAATCGTGATGAACAGCAGGAAGTTGGAGCTGTCAATCTTTCCCTTCTTCTTCTTGTCCGCCGCGAGGGCGGTCTCGTTCGTATTCTTCTTGCTTTTCATTTTGCCCCTCCGATTGCCACTGCGTTCTGCTTCTTGAGCTTCATGGCCCTTCTCCAGCGGTTGAAGGCAGGAGACTGCAGCAGGACTATAAGAATGACGACCACGGCCTTGTAGACTGGCAGCTGGTCGGCCGATACACCTATGGCGTACAGGCTTGTCGTAAGGCACTGTATGGTGATTGCGCCGATGACCGACCCGGCGAGGTTGAACTTACCGCCGCCAAGGCTGTTGCCTCCGAGCGCGACCGCAAGAATCGCGTCCATCTCCAGGTTCAGGCCGATGTTGTTCGCGTCGCTCGAATAGATGCGGCTGGATGCTATGAGGCCCGAGATGCTCGCGCAGAATCCGCAGAAGACATAGCAGAAGAAGATGACCATGGTGGAGTTGATTCCGACCAGGCGTCCGGCCTTCGGGTTGATTCCGACGGTCTGGATGTAGGTGGAGATTGCGGTCTTCTTCAGTATCAGCTGGGTCAGGATGAGGAAGGCCACGACGATGAAAATCGGAGTCGGTATGACGACATGCGGCAGGAAGCCTCCGATCCAGCGGAAGGACTCCATGCGGACATAGAGGATGACTCCCGTCGCCTTTGCCCCTGTCTCGGTCAGCTTGGAGCTTATGAGCTGGGCAATTCCGCGTCCCGCCGTGTACAGTATCAGCGTCGCGATCATCGGCTGGATGTTGAAGCGGGCGACAAGGAGGCCGTTGAAGGCTCCGCATGCGATTCCGCCCAGCACGCCGATGAGGATTGCTATCATCATCGGGGTAGCATAGCCGTCATAGCTTTCGCCAAGATTGCGGACGATGAGTGCACCGGCGACCGCCATTATCGCGCCGACGGAAATGTCGGTTCCCCGCGATGCGGCGACGACCAGCGTCATTCCGATGGCGAGGATGATAAGCTCGCATGAGCGGTTCAGCACGTCTATGATAAAGCCGTACAGGACCCCGTTGTTTATGGAAATCTTGAAGAAGTCCGGCGTGATTATGACGTTGACTATCAGCATCAGAATCAGGGCCGCGACGGGAAGCAGCAGCTGGCTCTTCCGTATCTTGCCAAATATGTTGTTGTTGCCTGGCATTATTTCTCACCTCCCGCGATAGCTTTCATGACGTCGTCCTGAGTCAGGTTGTCGTTCATCAGCTCGCCGACCTTCGCACCGTCGCGCATGACGCAGAGCTTGTTGACC
>CAMNGY010000359.1 GCA_946538795.1 uncultured Treponema sp. | reverse complement strand
AGCTGGGAAGGTTCATCCTGAGCTACATTGCGACAATGAGCCGGCTGAAAAAAATTCAGAGAAAATTCGGTAAGCTTTCAACGGAGCCTGTAAACGCAGATTAGCCGGATGGCAGTAAGCCGCTAGGGCGGCTTACTGCCACAACAGCTTTAGGCTGTCGGCCAAAGCTGTTGTAACCGATGTCATACCTTGAACTCGTCTATCTTCATGGATATGTCGTTTACCGCACCGGCCATCTGGATGGTGAACCTGTTCAGGTTCGCCGTAGCCTCTTGGGTTGCGTCCGTGGTGGCTACGATTTTATCGAAGTTGCTGGACATGTTGGACGAAGATTCTTGAAGCTTCGTTATGGCCGAAAGTATTTCCTTTGTGCCGTCCTCGATTTCCCTGCTTGAATTCTGAACGTCGCTGGACGTGCTGTTCATTGCAGACAGGGCATCCATGACATGCTTCGATCCTTCGTTCTGCTCTTCCATCGCGGTTTTTATAGTGTCAACCAGCTGGGATGTGTTGTTTGCTTTCTGGGATACCAGCTCGAAAGATGCCTTGCTGGAGTTTGCGCTTTCCACAACCTTGCCTATGTTTTCCGCAATGGTCTTCAAGTTCTCGCTGATTATCTTGGACTGGGACGCGCTTGTGTCGGCCAGTTTCCTTATTTCCTCCGCGACGACGGCGAATCCCTTCCCCGCCTCTCCGGCATGGGCTGATTCAATCATTGCGTTCATGGAAAGGAGGTTTGTCTGTGAAGAGATTGAGGAGATTATGAGGTTAGTCTCCTGAAGGGATTTGCTTTGCGCAAGTATGGTTTCAAGAAGCTCGTTCACCACGAGGTTTTTGTTGACGCCTTCGGCCGTGGCCTCGTTCAGCTCCGAGAATTCGGCGGACATCTTTTCCACGGAAGATTTGACCGACTGTATGTTTCCCAGCATCTGCTCTATGCTGGCACCCGCTTGTGAGATGGATGCGGACTGCTTCTCTATCATTCCGTTCAGCCTTGTTATGTTGTGCGATATGTCCGTTATGGAATCGCTGGTTCTCAGTACGGATGAATCTTCATCCGAAAGCGTTTGCGTTGCCTGGGTGATTTCCTTGGAAATCTCGTTGATGTGGGCCTGTGTCTCGTCCAGGCATTCCATGACCTTGTTGAAGGCCTCTTTCAGGTTCATGTTCGAGCTTCCTATTCCTTTTACCGTCTCGTGCACCGTGTTCACGAAGGTATTGACCGATTCCTTGACATGGGAAATCTCGTTGTTGTGACGGATTTTGATTCGTTTGGTCAGGTCCTTGTCACCCGTGTTCAGGTTGTCAACGTTCTTCTTTATGTCGTCGAACTTGTCTATAAGAATCTTGATGATTCCCAGTATGCAGACCAGAAGGAGGAATGCGACTAGGAGTCCTCCGACGACGGAGTTGCGCTGGAGGTTGCTGGTGATTTTCAAAGCCTCTTTTTTTGTGACCCCGGCTACGACCGTCCAGGTTTTGTTGGCTAGTATACAGTCTTTTTTGAGGATTATGTAGTCGTCAGGATTTATCCTGCTCTTGCCAGAACCTTCTCCTTCCTTGTTTTCCTGAGTTCCCAGGATGTCTTCTCCTGCCCGAAGGTTGCCGGCATCGTCGTATATGGAAATGAGCCCCGTTTTATAGAAAGATTTTGCCAGATTTGTTATTGGGGCCAGCTCCAGGAAGCCTACCATGCCACCATGCGTGTAAGCTCCTGTCTCGGAATCGGTGAAATCAGATTTTACGAAAAGGGGCATGTTGAAGCCTCCGGCGTTGGATTGCCTGGGGGACTCCAGCCAGACTTCCACATCTGACTTTTTGTGTTGTATCCAGTATTCCTTGTTCAGTATTCCAACCACGGAGATGCCACCTTTGGTGTTGTAGGTCTCAGGACCTCCGTCTTTTGCGCCTGTAGCATCGTCCCAGAATACCATGACATATTCAAATCCGTCAGGCTTGTGCTTTTCTTTTATGGACTTCTTTATATTTTCCCTGTTGTCTTTGAAGTTCACCACTGAATTCTGGAACACTTTCAGGGATTCAACCTTGCCTTCAAACCATGACTCGGCATTGTATACTGACATCTCCAGTATGCTGTCTATGGACTGTGTATATATGCTCTGTACGGGCTTTTTAGTGAGTGTCGTCGTTATTATCAGGAAGACGGTGATGAGAACGATGATTTCGATGAATGCAAGTGCGCCGTACTTTGACAGCAATGTTTCGTTACGTTTTTTCATAGAATTTCTCCATCGGATGGTTATTCCCTCTATTCTAGCATGGAAACGGTATAAGGGCAACTTTTTTCCGTTTTTTAGTTTTTTTAGGTAAGGCATTTTCAAGAAGTCCCCGCGTCTTCGTCGCAGAGGGCCGTAATTGCAGGAAGTGCGACCGGATCGGGCATTCGTTGCCATGTTCGGACATCCTTGTGACGTCCTTTTATAGGGACAGCTTGGGCCGGGACGGGGACGATAACTTGAAAAAGCCCCGTGAAAGCTATAGAATCCCTGTTTATGGACAAAAATTCCACATTCAGGAAAACAGGCTTGCTTTATACGCTGATTACGGCACTGATAAACCTTGCGCTTACAGTTTCCCTTTCCTGGGTTCCCGGTCCGACAATCGACGAGGACACGACCAGGAAATGGGTTGAATTCATCAGCAGCGGGAGCGTCCGTTATGTGGGAATAATCGTCCCTTATGTGACTCCCGTTATACTCTGCATCAGCTATTCCCTGGTCGGAGGAACTGAGGAACGCATGAGGCGGAGGGCAGCGTCCATACCGCTTTTCATGGCCATGACAAGCCTCCTGGGCTGGTTTTTGAATTTTGTTCTTGTCATTTTTTTTGCCCTGAGGGCCAGGCAGCTGCTCGGAATAGGCATACGTACAATTCTTATAATGAATACCGTCTCAAACCCTTTGGTCGGAATTTCCGCGTCCACTATGGTTTTCCTTGCCTTGGAGGGCCTGAACCAGAAGCTCCTTCTCCCGGTCTTTTTCCCTGAGGGCAAGGTCTCCTCCGCCGGGACTTTTTTCCGTCC
>CAMNGY010000358.1 GCA_946538795.1 uncultured Treponema sp. | reverse complement strand
AGTCAATGCCGACACCGACGACGACGGATGCGATGATGCTCGTTATGAAGTCCAGGTTAATCTTCGCAAAGCCCATCGTCATGTAGTTCAGCATGATTGCAAAGGCCAGCGGGACGGCTCCCAGCAGGCCTGCCCATCCTGATTTGAAGGACAGGGTGATGATGATGAACACGGACAGCAGGGAGACGATGAGGCTCATGAACTGGCTGGATATGATCATGTTCGTCATCGTGTACTCCATCTCGCCCGTACCGGTTGCTTCGACCGTGTAGCCGGCCGGGAAATGCGCTGCGGCGTACTGCTTCACGTCCGCGATGATCTTGCCGGAAACCTCGGTTGAGTGCTCCCGCAGCTGGCAGGTGATGCGCATTTCCTTGGGATTGATGTCGTCGTCAATGAAACGGTCAAGCGAGCCGGAAAGCAGGGTCAGGTAGCCGCTGACGACGCCGGAAAGCTCTTCGCGGCTTGCCACGGGGTACTTGGCGGGGTCGTAGGGAACCTCATAGTAGGCCATGCCGTTGTAGTTCATCTGCTTCATCAGCTCATCGACAATCTTGTCCACGCTGGCAGTCTTGCCGCCGGCGGCGACGTAGGCCTTGCGGAACATATCAAGGATTTCCTGTCCCGTCACCTGCTTGGACAAGGCCGCGGAATAGGCCTCATTGGGATCAACCCAATCGCTTGGAGCAGAAGGCTCCTCAGCAATGGCAAAGTCGTCGTCCCCGAAAGCAAGGCTGTCATCCCCGAAGGCATCGTCACCGAAGTCAAGGGAACCTTCATCGCCGAACGCATCCTCACCAAAGGAATCCATGCCGAAGCCGTCATCCGAGAAGGAGTCATCGCCCCAGCCAGCGTCAAAGAAGCCGTCGTCCGTGGAAGCGCCTTCATCCGCAATCTCGGGGGCTTCAGCCTGCGTCGCTGGCACGTGCCAGACCTGGTTTATCCTCTTTATGAATGTCGTCAGAGAGACCAGCTTGCCGACTTCCGGGTATTTGCCCTTCAGGTAGACCTCAAGGTCGTCCACGGCCTTGAGCAG
The DNA here is from genome assembly GCA_946538795.1 of uncultured Treponema sp. Taxonomy (GTDB): domain Bacteria; phylum Spirochaetota; class Spirochaetia; order Treponematales; family Treponemataceae; genus Treponema_D. Next base: position 2,009 of record CAMNGY010000358.1, on the reverse strand, counting down.
CTCCGGGTTAGTTATGTCGCCCTTCTCCTTGCCTGTGATGTTGAAGTATACGCTGTTCGTCCCCGCGAATTCCTCGTTCACGTAGTCTATGTCGGTCCTCAGCTGGGAATTCTTCGGGAAGTAGCTGATAAGTGAAGTATCAACCTTAAGCTTGAGAAGCCCGGTGATGGACACGACGACGATGACGAGCGAGGTTATCACCAGACGGACCTTGGTACCGCAGAAGAACCTGTATATCGCATAGAGGGTGTCTCCGCTCGCCTCGGTGACGGATTTTCCTCCGCGCATCTGCTGCGCCCGGTCCAGTTTCTGCCTCATCTTGTCGGTAAGCTGCTCGATGCGGTTGCGCTTGTTGAGGTCCTTGTATGACTTCATCAGGAGCAGGGCCGGTATGAAGGTTATGGACAGGAGGAGGGCCAGAGCGACTCCGACCGCCGCAAAAATCGCGAAGCTGTGAAGCGGCTCCAGGGGACTGGTTATGAGGGATACGAAGCCGACGATCGTCGTTACGCCCGCCAGGAGGACAGCCATGAAGACTTCCTTAAGCCCCTTGAAAATCGCCTCCTCGTACAGCTCGCGGGTCATCTCCCCCTTGACGTTGCCCAGCTCTATGTAATAGTGGGTCAGCACGTGTATGCCGTAGGCGGAACCGACAGCGATGAGGGCGACAGGGATGACGCTCGCAACCAGCGTGAAGGTAAAGTGGAACAACCCCATGAGTCCGCAGGACATTATCGTGGACATAAGCACCGTAAGAAGCGGCAGGATAGTGCCGTCCAGCGTGTGGAAGCTCAAGTACAGTGTGATTATGACTACGACGATGACGAGCGGGATCAGGCGCAGCAGGTCCGAGAGCATGAAGCTCTTGCAGTTGTCGGAGACCACCGGGTCACCGTAGAACTTGTAGGAAAGGTTGTGGCCCTTGCAGGCAGCCTCGGTTATCTTCTTGACCTCATAGAGGGTGTCCTGCTGCCTCTTGGAGTCAGGAGGGGCCATCTTCTTGGCTTTCTTGGCCTCCTTGAAAGCTTTCGTCGCGGCCGCAATCTCCTCAGCTGAAGCAGAGGAAGCCTTCGCCTTCTGCAGGGCCTCCTTCGCCTCATCGTACGCCAGCTGAACCTCGCTCTTGGGGCGCAGGGAGATGGACATCTGGGTTGCTGTCCCGTCGTCATTTATGATGACGCGGTTGTACATGTCGCTCCACTCGGCGAGCCTTCCCTCCAGCTGCAGTATGTCCTCCAAAGACCCCGTGTAGCTGTCGGGAATCAGCGGATTTGCGGAAATCGCCCCGTCCTGGTCGCACACGAAATCTATGTTCGTCAGGGAGTCAACGTCCTCGACGTTCGGCAGCTCCAGGACCTTGTCGGTTATCTCTCCGACTACCCCTATATATTCCGGGGTAAGTATGTTTCCGTCTTTTGACTCGATGCTCACTCCGATAGCGAGCATGCTGCCGAATTCGGCCTCTGTATTCTCAAGGCGTACATAGGACGCATCCTTCTGCGGGAAGAACATGCGTGTCGAATTGTCCATCTCCAGGTCTTTAAGGAAGAACCCCGTCGCCCCCGTCAGCAGGACGGAGACGGCAACTATAAGTCCGGGATGCCTGAAAAAAGCCTTCAAGAACTTCATCTTGTCACCTCTTCATTGCTTTGAACGAATTTTCAAACGTTCAAATAATTAAACTGATAATCTAAATCTACTGTTATTCGCGTTAAGTGTCAATAACTTTCGCAGATTTTTTGTTCAAATGTTTAAATAATTAAACACCTTGACAAAATGCCATCCAACTAATAGTATTATGTGTGGCAATATCAGGCTGTGGGGAGAAAATTTATGGACGGAAAACATTTTTCCATTATAGATGAGTCGGACTGGCACAGGATACGGCTGCTTTTCAGCTCCTGCGGCCCGCTTTTCATCGCCCTGGGCGATGAGGTGAGGCAGCAGCTCGTGCTGGACATAGCCGAGGGACAGGCCAGCAGCGAGGACGGGATCAACGTCTCGGACCT
>CAMNGY010000357.1 GCA_946538795.1 uncultured Treponema sp. | reverse complement strand
TTCCGCGCCGAGCGGCAGCTGCCTGACCTCGCCCGGTCTCATGATGCTCATGGCTTCCAGGTAGGCCACTGCGTCCCTGTCCAGCCGGAATCCAGCGGCACATTCGGAAACCTGAGGCCGCACTCCCAGAAGACCCAGGTAACGCCATAGGAATCGTACCATACCCAGCCTGGACTCGCCTTCGTCCGAAGCGTCTATCCCGTCCAGGAAAGCCGAAAGCAGCACGAACGTGTCCTTCGGCTCCCCGGCAGCATGGGTCTTGAGTACCACCTCCGCCGCGAGCGAGGCCGCCCAGATCTTGTACAGGTTGGCCTTGAGCCGCATGTGCGCTGCGCAGACCTCGAAGTCCGTTATCTTGGATGTCTCCTTGGCCTTGTCCTCATAGAGCCAGACGTTCCCGCTGTTGAATGGCTGGATCTGCGAACGCAGCTTGCTCTTGGGACCGCCGTACAGGAGGCTCGTGGTTATCCCGCCTTCCGCTGTGAGCATGGTTACGAGGCTGTTCCCGGCCCCCGTGTCCCTTACCTTGAGTATGACTGCCTGCACCCTTCTGTTCCTTTCGCCCACGGATTCCATTTTATATAAAACGGTTTCCGTGGGCAAGCTTGTTTAGTTCAGGTAGGCCACAGCAACGGCCTTGAAGCCATCGCTGTCCGGTTTTGCCAGGACAATCTCAACAGGAATTCCTGCTTCGGTCTCTAAGTCAAAGGGTTTGCACTTGAGCGAGGTGGTTTTTTCGCCAATGCAGTCCATTACTTCCTGGAAACGGTCGTAATCGGCTTGTGTCCTCGGTGTCTCGTTCAGCCTTAAGGCCCAGAAGCCTGCGGCGTACGGGGTTTTGGGCGCTGACTTGCCGGAGCTTGATGTCAGCACGTACTCCTCATCTTTTACAGGTGTTTCTCCCTCTTCAAGGAGCCGTGCCCTGTCGTCGCCTATTCTGTCGAAGAATTTTATTATGGCCTGTATGCTTTCCCTGTTTCTGGTCCTGCTGCATGCCAGAATCATCGCCTCATACAGGGTTGGTGCCTGCCAGTCCAGATCCCTTCCGGCGCACCTGACATTGGATCTGTAGGGGGCTATGTAATCAGTGTGCATGTTGTAATTCTCCGCCCCTCTTTTTGTCAGGTTCAGTACGGCTATGAGGTTCCCGTCGCTCTCTTTCTTTGAGTTTATGCCGTCATAATAAAACTTGCCTGAGCTTTTCGCCATGATATCGGTTTTAAACAATATGCTGTTCAGGCTTTCCTCTGTTTTCCACGACCCGGGACCATAGAGTTTTTTCTGCTTGTAGAATGCGTCTATGCCGACCACCATCTTCCTCTCATTTCCTCGGAAACAGATGATTCCTATGGGTTCCAGTCCTTTTCCACCGTGTTCCGCCAGATATTCGGGCCTTACTATTTCCCCTCCGGCAAGAAGTATGTAACCTGCCTTTGCTTCTTGCACGCTGCAGGCCTCATTCTTTGGAATTTCCGTCACGCCCTCTTGTTCCTTCGCGGGGGCCTCATTCTGGGGAGACTCTTGGTTTTGCGGGGCCTGTTCCTGCGGCACGTCCTGTCCTTGCGGGGCCTGGTCCTGCGTTCCTTGTCCTGCTGGCTGCTGGGCATCAGCAGGGAATATGGGAGTTTCCGCAGTTTTTGGTGTTTCCGCCACTTGCGTGGGAGTACCGGCGCTTTTTGAGTCAGCCTGTCCCGACTGGGAGTAGGCGGGGAAATCATCCTTCTCGTCCGCGCTCCCGTTCTTGCAGGACGGAATGACGGACAGGACGGCGAGTGTGAAGGCCGCGATGCAGATGCTCCCGCAGAATGTGCGGGCCGCCGGGCCTTTTCCGTTGTTTGCTTTCATATTCAGCTCCTTTTGGGGATTATTTTGCGGCAGGCGGGACGTTGCTTTGTTCCGCTTTTCGCATCCCCGTTACTTAAACATTTGTGGGTAAATCTCAGGTTTGTACATTTTGCGTCGTGTTTTTTTGAAAAAAACGTCATTTTACCGTGATTTCTCCCAAACCCCCTGCTTTTATGGGGTGAATCCATGCCATAGACACGGACTCGGAAAAATGCTAGAATATGCGCCAATTGCCAAGATAGAGGTATCGTAATGATTTTTCCATTGGAAAGTTTGGTTAAGTTCAAGGGCAGCATATATGAGATAACGTCTGCCGCTAGTCGCCGTGCCTACCAGCTGGCTATTCTTAAGGGCGATGAAGTCATGGAGAATGACGGGAAGGTCGTCAGCCTGGCCGCAAAACAGCTTTTTAAGGGTGAGGTGCATTACCGCATAGAGCAGCAGTCATAGGTCCGTCTGTTTTATACGATAAATGGCCGCCAGGGGATTCCTTCCCCTTGGGCGGGTGAAATATCTTTTATGAATGTGGAAGTGGTAAAATGACTCTTTTCGCAGGAATTCTTTCAGTCAAGACAATAAGTTTTCTTTTGTTCTTCGTGTTTTCAATCGCGGCTGTCGGCTATCTTCTCGGCAGGATTACGATAAAAGGTGTCTCCCTCGGGACTGCCGGGGTGTTCATCATCGCCCTGCTCGCAGGTGCTTTCTTTTATAAGACCCTGGATGCCCAGCTCGCCATCAAGGTCGGCGACGTGACCAAGTCCTATACGGGCAACGCGCTCAAGGTCATAGAGAACCTGGGGCTTATCCTGTTCGTCACATCGGTCGGATTCATCGCCGGACCGAACTTCATCGGGAACTTCAAGAAGAACTTCAAGTCCTACGTCCTTATCGCCGTCGTCGTCATCGTGTTCGGCGGCCTGTCATGCGCGGGCTGCATCGTCTTTGACAACAAGGTCTTCGGCCGTAACCTGGAGGAGGCTGGTGCCATGCTCGTCGGCCTCTTGTCCGGCTCGCTGACAAGCACCCCCGCGTTCAGCGCGGCCAAGGCGACGGTCAACGCTGACTTCGAGGACATCGTTGCGGTCGGACACGGGATTGCCTACTTGTACGGTGTCGTCGGTGTCGTCCTTTTCGTTCAGATCATACCGAAGATTCTCGGCGCTGACATGGCCGAGGAGCGGAAGAAGATTGTCGTCGCGAGCACCGGGACCGTC
>CAMNGY010000356.1 GCA_946538795.1 uncultured Treponema sp. | reverse complement strand
TCACGCCCTTTGGCTTAAGCAATAATATGTATGCTCGTAAAGTCAACCGGCAGGTAACAGCGGACGACTTGTTCAAGAAATTATAGTAGTGTATTCTGCAGCTGATATATGGGCGTTAAAAATAATCAAGCCATGGGAAGTTACTACTTTCACCTCCAGACTTCGAAAAAACAGCCCCTCAGATAGCTGAGAGGCCGAAAAAACCACTTATCCGACACTGTCGGTTTAATTTTAAATTGAAGAACCATCACAATCGTAGCCGCGGAGCCGGAGGATTAAACGGAAGGATTATCGAGGCGCGTTAATTGCTTCTGAGATAGTCGACAGCATGGTCGGTTACTTGATGCCGCCCCTTCCCGCCATGTTCGGAAGGTGGTATCCAGTCGCAGTGGAATTCCCACCAGAAGAATCCGCCGAAGCCCATCTCCTGTATCCAGTCCAGTTTCGCTTGGATCGAGCGGCCATTCTCCGCAGTGATGAAACTATCCCTGTCCGGAGAGAAGAAATAAGGACATTCAGCCTTCTCGTCCCATTCTTCCGTCCAACCTTCTCGCATCTCGGGCCTGTAAGTCTCATGCATGAAATAGTCTGACAGCGTCTTCCCCTGTGGGACGGCTTCGCCAGGGGAGATGCCACGGTATCCGTACCCGTAGCTGGCCAGACCGATGTGAAGCTTCTTCGGATTGAACTGGCTCCATCTCTCTGCGTAATTCTGCCTGATTTTGTCAAGCGGAGCGTTATGGCCAGGGACAGTGCCCCAAAAGCCGCCTCCCATATCGTAATACATCAGGTTTATCCAGTCGGCCGCTTCTTGAAGACGTTCTGCAAGCTCTGTAGGATAGTCGTGATCGGTATTGAGGGCGGTTGTCAGCCAGCTTCTCCCTTGGGGGCGAACCATGAGAGCCCGCCGCAAGGATTCCATCATCTCTACATGGAGTTCAGGGGTGATTGTATGTTCCCAGTCCAGCTCTATCCCATCATATCCATAACGGTCGACAAAGGCAACGGCCATCCTCGAAAACCGTTCCCGCCGGAGACTGTCACGGGCAATTTCAATGAATTCCCTGCCGGGGAACGAGCACAACACCGAAGCGCCTACTTGGTGGGCGGTCGCAATGAAACGGGACACGACCCCTGGACGGGAATACGTGTGAGCGCGCACATATTTGTCAAGTATCCACTCTTCGTCCCGGTCAAAGTCCTCGGCAGTCCACCTTGGCGGGGCTACCAGATAGAAAAAATCAAAGTCGGAGAGGGCCTGTGCCGTGATTTCCTCCTCGGAAGCGATTCTCGATTCCATGACATACATGGCGTGAACCGGTTTCCAATTGGAGCAGGATACAAGGAGAAGGTGCGGAAATAGCATCACAGCAGAGAGGATCATGGAGACGAGCGACATAGTAGGACAGATTTATTTGATTAAAGGACGTGATAGGTATCACGAGTGATGGGATCCTGACCATTTCAGGGCCGTATAGGACACCATGTCTCCCATTGCCTTATAGGTCGTTGAGAGAGCATCCGTAAACAGTGAAATCATCTCTTTATCGGGAGGAGCAAGGGACAAGCAGACGTCATAAGCCTCGCCAAGCGCCTTGATGGCATTATCGTACTGACTCAGCTGATGATAGCACTCTCCGAGACTCAACCCGACATTCATCTTGAGGTTCGGCAGTTCTTTTGCATCATATTTGTCCGCTATTACTTTCGACTGTTGGAAAAGGGAGATGGCTTTTCCCGGGTCATCCTGGTACTGTGCGACACGCCCGGCCCGGTACAGGTTGATGGCCTGGGTCGCGCTGTCTTTCTCCTGCGTCTCACGAGAAAGCTGAACAGTACGCCAGGCAATAAGTGAGGCATCCGGCTCGGACCCATTGAAGACCCACAAATGCCTGGTGACACAACGAAGAAGTTCGGTAAGGAGCTCCAGGTGGTCCCTTGGGTCGGCGTTCCCCTCCAAAGCCAGGCGGTCGGCTTCCTTCAGGATATCAATCGCCCTCACACAAGCCTCATCCTGCGGAACAGAAGTGTCATCAAGAAGCTCTTCAGCCATGGACAGGGCCTGCTTAAGTGTCTGGCTTATCGTCCCCTCATCGGTCATGTTCGGGTCATCATAGGAGAGTTTATATGTCATCTGAGGATGGGAGGACAGTGACAGGCCATGGCGGGCCAGGTAAGCGTGAACGGGGGCCGTATCGATCTGGTGCTCGCCCAGAAGTACCTGTAGCTCTTCACGGGTCATCTGCATGAGGTCGATGATCCTGTCTATATAGAGAGCGTTGAAAAGCTTGATTGTCTCCGTGGGCAGTTCCATCTTATCGCACGGAGTAAGAAGAATCGGGTTCCTTTCAGCTGCGTCGCGCATCGCTTTCCTTGCAATGAAATCATCCCAACATATATTCGTCCGTAGTTCAGACAAGCGATTGTATTCGTCGAAGAATTCCTCCTTGGAATGTACGGACAAGAACTCCCCGATAAGCTCAGACAGCCAGGGATTGATAATATCTTTCTTGCCAGAATTATAATCAGACATAGGCGGATATCTGTCAACAAGAAAAAATCAAACAACCAGCAAAAACAGAATCAGCTCTTATAAGCCCGAGACGTTCATTGATGTCGGTTTTCAGAGGGATAAGCAAGACTAGGAACGATAAGTGAATTCTATGAAATTATCGCAAGAATCCGTAGCGTCCCTTAAAGAAAGATCATCAATGGTACATGAAATCTTAGCATGCTGACAAATTGCGCAAGCTTCCGTAAAGCGGGAGTTTTCATATTCAATTTCCTCGATCGGGATGAAATGCTCACAGCGGAAGTCATAGTTATCCCGCGCAATATTCTTAAGCTTGCAAATCAAAAGAGTGAAATCACAGAAAGCACAGCGTCTCATAACAATTGCATTTTACTTAATCAATATTGTAATGTAGGGGAATTCATCTGTATAAGTTAACATAACGTAAATTGTGTAGCAAATATGGTAGGGGATTATGACCTCACAATCGTGACAATCTTTAGCAATCAAACAAACGATCAAACATAGTGTAGATATTGCTGTTTGTTATAATT
>CAMNGY010000355.1 GCA_946538795.1 uncultured Treponema sp. | reverse complement strand
TAGCGATAAGGGTTTGAGCCTTGGAGCCTTTGAGCTCCTTCATCCCGGTCGCAGGTTCAAAGCTGTTCTCCGCCACATCGTATAGCCGTGCATAGGCCAGTGGCTCCCGGGCATTGTAATAGACCTCCAGATAGAGATGGTCACCCTCTGAGGCTGCAGGTAAATCCAGTTTGTCGCCCCTTCCTTCCAGAAAATCGACAATCCCTTTTCTGCCCTCAAGTGCCACATCCAGTGACTGCTCTTTAAGCACGGCATTTTCGCCCACGCGTTTGTAGGCACGTTTATAAAATGCAAACAGCAGGACGCCTATCAGGCAGAACAGAACACCCCAGCCGGGAAGAAGGAAAAAGACCCCAATGCCCGCCACAAATACAACGGTGGCGATGGCAAGGTCGAGGAAAGTATGTACTTTCTTGATTTTGATTTCTTCGGTTGCACCCATGGCAGCAGAGCTTTAGAGTTTACAAATAAGTTTTTCCGCCCTGGGACCGCGAAGTTCAACAATCTCTGTTGCGGGCTCGTATGTATAATTGGAGAAGTCGAAGAGCTGGATATATGCGATGGCTGCTTTCGCATTGAAGTATGCCTCCAGGCGGACAATACCGCCAAGAGCCGTCTTGTCAATCTTCGGCTCCACGTCCTTTCCGTCCAGGAATCCTTTCAGGGAATCCCGGCAGGAATGGGACACATCCAGCGCAGCCTTACGGAGAACGAGGTCTTCTCCTTCCCGCTTGTAACCGGCTTTATAGAAAAGCAGGAGAAGAAGCCCGCAGAGGGCAATGGTGACGCCGAGTCCGACATGAACGAAATACAGGCCGATGCCGGCGGCCAGAACGATGGCAGATATAATGAGGTCCTTTGCGGTATGGACCTTTTTGAGTTTGATTTCCATAATTATAGATTGATGAAGAGATAAGTGTAATAAGCCCCGAATAGCAGGAGCATCAAGGCTCCTTCCCAGCGGTCGATCCGTTCCCTTCGGCCAGTGTAGGCCCAAAGCAGCAGAAGCGTGACGCTCAGAAGCAGCACCAGTGCATCGACGTGCGTAACGGAGGCGAAGGAAAGGGGAGTAATGAGGGCCGATGATCCCAGAATCAGGAGAATGTTGAAGACATTCGAACCCAGGATATTGCCCAGTGCCAGCTGGTCCCGTCCCTTGAGAGCGGCTACAAGGCTGGTAGCCAATTCCGGAAGGGATGTCCCGCCGGCCAGGATGGTGACGGCGATGAATTTGTCACTGACCCCCAGTATGCGGGCCAGCGCCGTAGCCGAATCCACGAAAAGGTTGCCGCCGAAAATGAGCCCCGCCAGTCCTGCAATGACCAGGAGAATGGCCAGCCATAATTTCCGGGGCTTTGACTGGGCGGACTCTTCTTCAGGGGACTTTCCTCTTCGGAAGGAAGCATATATATACAAGGCGAATGCAAGGAGGAATAGGGTTCCATCCCAACGTGACAGGCCATCGGCCTCTCCGATTCCAAACAGAGAATGGCACATCCCGAAGCCCAGAAAAAGCAAGGTAACCAATAAGGTTTCCGGGATGTCCGTTTTCCTGTTGTCCGCGGTCATCGAGACCGGGCAGAGCAATGCCGTGAGACCCAGGATAAAGAGGACATTGAAAATGTTCGAGCCCAGGACATTGCCGACGGCGACGTCGGCATTTCCTTCCAATGCGCCCGTGAGACTCACCACCAGTTCCGGGCACGAAGTCCCGAATCCAACGATGGTCAGGCCGATTACGAATTCGCTTACGCCGGCCTTCCTCGCAATGGAGGAAGCACCTTCAACAAGCCAGTCTGCACCCAGGACAATGAGTCCCAGGCCGACCAGTAGCCAGATTATAGTCATTGTATTTGTTTTGAATGGGATTATAGATTCTTCACTGCGTTCAGGATGACAGCGGGGATGCCATTCTGGCAGTCATGTCATTCCGAGGAGGCCATGAGGGCCGACGAAGAATCTCTCCGCTAAAGCCGGAGACGGCAGATGGAAAACAGATACCTTGCAGAAAGATAAATTCCGGCCAAATGCACAACAGACTGGGCCAGGAACGGATGCAGATGATTGTTGTCAACGACTTTCCCTCCCTTTACAATCCGGAAGGTAGAGCGAACCGGCTGATGAATCCGCCTGCCGGATTGGGTGATTCGGACAGAAACGGAACTTGTGCTGTTGTTGCCGGAAAAAGTATATCCCTGCGCCGCCGTAATGCAGATTTCCCGGTTCTGCGTAAAATCTGCTGCTGCTTCTGCAGACGGATATTCAGAGATATTACATTGACTGTCATTGGGAAAACTCTTACTCACGACTTCCTTCTGTCCTCCGGCTAGGAATGACAGAAGGAGAGAAAAAATGAGTACAAAGAGTTTCATACAATACAAAGGTACGAAAAAAGATGAAAATATTGGAATTTGCCCGAGTAATTATGATTCCCGCAATGTCTTCGCGGAATAATTTTTGCAGGAAAAATTAATATGAGAATCCTGACACTTTTTCTTGCGTTGTTGATGACATTGCTGCCAGAAAGTGTCCCTTTTGTCAGTACGGCATCTTACGGACAGGAGGTTTGTCTGGAAGAAGTATGTGACGTAGAAGACGAAGCCATCCTTCGTTCTCTTCAGCGAATGCTCGAAAAGGTTCAGGACACATCAGAAACTGTATCGGCGGGCTACATGCCTGTCTGTATTCTTGTCTTACATTATCGCTCCATTCATATCTGTTTTGAAAGGCTGTGGCTTGCGGCCTGCACGTTGCGGCTCTAGGCTGAAACCTTCTTCAGATGCATTCAACAGTCTTATTTTCAAAACAAGTTTTATGGATTTAACAGCAATTATTACTTCAATACTGACGCTCCTGGCAGGAATCGGTGTATTCCTGGTCGCGTGTCAGATGATGAGCTCGAATCTGGAAGCGGCGAGCTCGGAGCGACTGAAAAAACTCTTTTCCAAAGCTTCCAACAATAAGCTGATGGGCGTTGGTATCGGTGCACTGGGGACAGCCGCCATCCAGAGTTCCGGTGCGACGACGGTCATGACCATCGGCTTTGTCAATGCCGGCATCATTTCGC
>CAMNGY010000354.1 GCA_946538795.1 uncultured Treponema sp. | reverse complement strand
GCAGATCCCCGTGGAGGCTTTTCTGGTGTCGGAGCGAGGGGCATCGTGTCCCTCGGACGAGGCTGTCTTCACGGATACCGTCGTCTTCGACGAGGCCCCGCTGGACGGGGACTGCGGCATCATCGTGGCGCTGGGGAGGAAGAATTTCCCGGAGGTATACCCCATGCTGGTCCGGAGGGGCTTGCACCACAGGCTCCTGCTCCCGAGGGGAATCCTCCTGCCGCCCGGACAGTAAGGCCTCGGGGGGGGCTCCGGGATAGGTCCGGACAGTCATATTGCACCGCCTAACCTGACGGTGCCACATTGCAAACGAGGTTTATCATGAATATCTACATCTATGGGGCGGGAGCCTACGCGAGGCACTGCTACGCCGACCTAATACTACTGGGGCTTTCAGTCAAGGGTTTTGTTGTCACGGACAGAAAAGAAAATCCCGGGAATCTGCTCAATGTCCCGGTGGTTGCTCTGGAAAGCCTTTCCCTTGGCAAGGAGGACTTCCTTATTGTTGCAATGAGACCCTCTTACCAGAGGGATGTATCGGTACTGCTGAGATATAAGGGCATACAGAATTTTGCATTGTATCCAAATGCAGAAGGCATGGACTTGAAGTCTCTGGTCAAGCTGGGCGACATCTCCTGCAAATGCAGGCAGTTCAGACATGTGTATATATACGGGGCAGGAGCCTACGGGAGAATTTGCTTTGACTTCTTGAACGGCCGAGGCATAAAGATCGATGGAATCGTCGTTACCGAGATTAAGGAGGGGAAAAAAGATCTGGACGGAGTTCCCGTTGTCTCCTACAGGAATTTGAGCACGGCCCCTGAGGAGACCCTTGTGGTTGTGGCCCTGAAGCCGGAATACAGGGAACAGGTCCATCCCCTGCTGAAGGATGCCGGCTTCATGAACTGCATGGACTTCAGGGACGAGCCGTTCCTGCCACCTGCCCCGAACCATTCGCCTGTTCCGACATCTCCTCTTGAGGCCGCCTGGGCCCGTCGCCATGACTTCACGATAGAGCCAGAGGCCTTCGGATGTATGTCCGAAGTTCATGAAAAGCAGAGGCAAAGGGAATTTCCCTTAAACATAAAATTCAGCATATTGGTTCCATTGTACAACACGCCAATGCTCCTCCTTAAGGAGATGATAGCCTCAGTTCTGCTTCAGTCTTATCAGAACTGGGAGCTATGCCTTGCGGATGCGAGCGACCAAGATCACAGGTACGTGAGGGCTATATGTGAGGAAATCTCCAGGACGGAACCACGCATTCGCTATCGCAAGTTAGCGGAGAACAATGGGATAGCCGAAAACACGAACGCCTGCGTGGAGATGGCCGAAGGGGACTACATGGCACTGCTGGACCACGACGACCTGCTGCACCCCGCGGCCCTGTACGAGGCGATGAAGGTCATCTCGGCCGACGGGGCCGACTTCATCTATACGGACGAGGCAGTGTTCAAAAGTCCGAATCTTTATGAAATCTTAGGAACGAACTTCAAGCCTGACTTCGCACCCGACTATCTTAACGGACTCAACTACATCACGCATCTGACGGTATTCTCAAAAAAGCTGTACGAGCATGCTGGATGCAGGTTTGACCCCCTGTGCGACGGGGCGCAGGACTACGACATAATCCTGAAACTAACGGAGAAAGCGTCATGCATACGTCACATTCCTAAGTGCCTGTACTACTGGCGGGCTGTAGAGGGATCGACCGCGATGAATCCCGACTCCAAAAACTATACGTCCATAGCAGGTCAGAGGGCTGTACAGGGGCACTTCGCACGCTGCGGAATCAGCGCGACAGTCAGCCTAGGGCACCTCGAGAACAGCTACAGGGTAAAATACGAAATCCACGGTTCCCCGCTAGTCTCCATCATAATCCCCAGCTGCGACCATTGGCAGACTTTGAAGAAGTGCGTCGAGTCTATATTGAACCTCTCTACCTACAGCAACATCGAAATACTGGTGGTGGAAAACAACAGCAAGGACATCGCGACATTTGCCTACTATAAAGAACTGGAAAACACCCCAAAAGTGAGGATCCTGTACAGGCTCGGCAAATTCAACTACTCCGCGGTGAACAACCAGGCGGCGGGGCAGGCTTCCGGCGAGCACCTCCTGTTCCTGAACAACGACATCGAGGTCATCTCCAGCAATTGGATCGAGGAGATGCTCATGTATGCCCAGCGGGAGGACGTGGGCGCGGTCGGGGCGATGCTGTACTATCCCGGCGACAGGATACAGCATGCTGGCGTTGTCGTCGGGCTGGGAGGCTTCGCAGGGCATGTGTACGGGGGGGTCCCCCGCAACGGGAGCCAGGGATACGCGAGGAGGCTGATGGTCCCGCAGGACTACTCTGCCGTCACGGGGGCCTGCGTCATGGTACCCAAAAAAGTGTTTGATACCATTGGTGGGTTTGACGAAACCTTCGCCCTTGCCTGCAATGATGTGGACCTGTGCATGAAGATAAGGAAGGCCGGGCTTTACGTCGTCTGGACCCCCTTCGCGGAGCTGTACCACCACGAGTCCGAGAGCCGGGGCTACGAGGACACGCCGGAGAAGATGAACCGATTCGAGGGCGAGAAGTACTGGTTCCGCGAGAAGTGGGCGGCGGAGCTGGCCTCCGGAGACCCCTTCTACAACAGGAACCTTACCTTGCAGGCCGGGGACTTCGGCCTTGCCGAGGGCAACACCGTCTTCCACAACTGACATAGGGAAAGAAATTTCATGCAGCAAACTACACCGCTTGTTTCAGTTATAATACCGACCTACAACCGCGCGCACTGCATCGGGAGGGCAATTGACTCGGTCCTTGGCCAGACCTTCGGGGATCTTGAGCTCATAGTTGTCGACGATGGCTCCACCGACGGTACGGGGGATGCCGTCCGCAGCTATTCTGACCCGCGGGTCAGGTACGTGCGCCTTGAGAAGAACGGCGGTCCGTCGCGGGCTCGGAACGAGGGCATCAGGCTCTCGCGGGGCGAATACGTGGCCTTCCAGGACAGCGACGACGCGTGGCGCCCGGAAAAGCTGGAGAGGCAGATGGGGCTCATGGAAACGCACCCGGAATGCC
>CAMNGY010000353.1 GCA_946538795.1 uncultured Treponema sp. | reverse complement strand
AGGGGCTGGCCGAACACGTCGTAGTCGAAGGTGCGGAGCGGAGAACCCCACTGGTTGGTGACGGCGCGGACGCTGCCGGACGAGTCATCATAAACCAGCGAGGGCCGCAATTGCACGAAATGCGATGAGGCCCTCGTAATCCAGTGCAAAAGCAACCGACTTTTGCACTGGGAGTTGCTCTCGTTGACAACAAAGAGGTAACTTTTCATTGGATATAGAACGTGCAAAACAAAGATGCAGAAAGCAAACTGCCTGTCAACGCTAATCCGACAAAAAGCTCTTATTCATCTTCCGTCCCATTTGTTTTTCCCCTCATTATTTCTATCCTAGGTTTAGTATCCAACCAACATCAATGATGATTCCTTCTGAAAACTTAAATTGAAATTCATACCCCCAAGCAGCTCCTGCTGATCCCCAAATTGCAAACTTAAAATGCCGATTGGCTGATATTGCCTCCGCTACTGTTTTGCCTCTTGTACGTTATCAAAACCAAGCTCCGGCGGTATGGTTACGGATGTACCGGACGACCGACCATGACATGACCGCTTTCTGGCGACGGGCCTCTTCGCCGGGAAAGGCGGAGCATCCTTCTGATTTGCGCAAAGCCGTACAAAGTCCTATCGCATGAGACCGCCGTGAAAGTAGCACTCGTATGTCTTCTTGTCGTGCCAGAAAATTTCCTCGTACCCTTGGAACCAGCTGAAATCGCCGTTCACGCTGCACTTGTACAGGTATTCCCCGTCCTCGTAATGCTCCGGCCCGCGGTAGGGCATCCTGCGGTCGGCATGGCGGAGGGCATCCTTCAGGAAATTCCCGCTGAACTCTTTTGCGAGGACCCGGCCCAGGTAGTTCATCGCATACAGTGACTTTCCGTTTTTCCAGACAGCCTCCTCGCCCGCAAAGCGCTCGCCGCCGACATAGCTGTCATGGTAAGTGTAGCTGCCGTTCTCATAACGGAAGTCGTGGGAGTCAAGCCGGGTGGACGGAACTTCGTTCATGAACGCCGCATAGGTGTTTACGTTCGCTTCCAGGCGGAAGCGGATCAGCTCCTCCAGGTCGGGGTCCTGAGAATCCTCAGCTTCCGGGCTTATGCCCATCATGCATTCGCCGTCGCGCACAAGATAATCGACGGTCACGTTCATCATGTCGCTTATCTGGATCAGGTTCGAGATGTCGGGATATGACTGACCCGATTCCCACTTGGCGACGGCCTGGCGCGACACGTTCAGCCTTTCGGCGAGCGCGTCCTGCGTCAGCCCCTTGTTCTTCCTCAGCAGCGCAAGTTTTTCTGAAAAAATCATCCGGTTCTCCTCAAAGTCCGATGGCGGTGCTTTCCGTACTTTCCGTACTGCGGCGCTTTACATACATTAAAGATTGACGCCGCGCTCTCAAAGCTTTCTTATAAAGCTTGCCCCCATCATAGCACATGGGACGGACTGTTTGAAGCAACCGGACGTTGCCTTTCCGTTACTTTTGGTTGGCACAAAGCCAGGCCCGGGCTTCTGGTGCCCCCCATAGATAAAAATATTGCGCCCTCTCCGACAGCAAAGAAAAAGCGGGCTGACCCGGTGAAATCTGCCCCGAACCGCCATCGCAGAAAATGGATGTGATGAACATGAGCCTTACGGAATTCAATCAGGAAGAGTACGACCGCAACCGCCACGAGGAGGGCTTCGCGGACGGCGAGCGTTCAAAAAAACGCAGGATGCCGCCCTGAACGCCGGGCAGTTTTCCCTTGCCAAAGAGAATGCAACTTGCTATAATTATGCATAAATCTACAAAAGGAGTGCATAAAAATGCAATTTATCGATGGGGGAGTGACTGCTCCGCTCGGATTCACGGCGAACGGGATGCTCTGCGGCATAAAGGCCGGCAGGACAAAGAATGATGTCGCGCTCGTATTCAGCGAGAAGCCCTGCTCGGTGGCGGCCATGTTCACCCAGAACAGGGTAAAGGCGGAAAGCGTTAAGCTGACCCAGCGCAACGTCTCAAACGGAAAGGCCCAGGCGATGATTGCTAACTCCGGGAACGCGAACGCCTGCACCGGAAGCCAGGGGGCACAGTCAGCGCTCCGCATGGCTCAGGCCGCCGCCACGGCCCTGAAAATTTCAAGCGAAGACGTGATAGTCTGCTCCACCGGGGTAATAGGGCAGCAGCTGCCGGTTGAAAAGATAGAGGCAGCGGTTCCCAAGCTCGTGGCCGGCCTGTCCAAGGAGGGACATGCTGAGGCCCGCACCGCAATAATGACGACGGACACGCACTACAAGGAATGCGCCGTTGAGTGCGAGATAGCCGGCAAGAAAGTCCGCATCGGAGCCATGTGCAAGGGATCCGGCATGATCCACATAAACCTGGGCACGATGCTGGCCTTCGTGACGAGCGACTGCGCCATCTCACCCGCCATGCTGGACAAGGCCCTGAGG
This sequence comes from uncultured Treponema sp., assembly GCA_946538795.1. Lineage (GTDB taxonomy): Bacteria > Spirochaetota > Spirochaetia > Treponematales > Treponemataceae > Treponema_D. The sequence continues at coordinate 654 of CAMNGY010000353.1, read as the reverse complement.
ACAAGCGTGGCCGGAACATACAACTGCGTTTCGGTTGACGGCGACACCAGCACCAACGACACTCTTTCGATCCTGGCAAACGGCATGGCCGGAAACCCGGAGATCAAGGAGGAAGGCAAGGACTTTGACGACTTCCTTGCGGCCCTGAACGCGCTGAACACCGAGATGGCGAAGAAAATCGCGGGTGACGGAGAGGGCGCGACCCGGCTCATAGAATGCAACGTAAGCGGGGCAAAGGACGTTGACACGGCCCGCCGCCTTGCCAAGAGCGTCATTTCCTCCAGCCTGGTCAAGGCCGCCATATTCGGCAAGGACGCGAACTTCGGCCGTTTCCTGTGCGCCATGGGATATTCGGGAGCGGAATTCGACCCCGACAAGGTGACCATTTCCTACCGGAGCCACACAGGAGCCAAGAGGCACGGGGCTACGGACTTTATTGGCGTGAACGAAGGGAAAGAGAAGTCCGTCATGGTCTTTGAAAAAGGCGTTCCTCTGAACTTTGATGAGGAAAAAGCCCTTGAGGTCCTGAATGAGGATGAGATAATCGTAGACGTGCAGTGCGGGGACGGCAGTGCGTCTGGTACGGCCTGGGGCTGCGACCTGACCTACGATTACGTGAAGATTAACGGCGACTACCGCACATAGTGCGGGCTT
>CAMNGY010000352.1 GCA_946538795.1 uncultured Treponema sp. | reverse complement strand
GGCGGAGGAATCTTCAGAAGCGGGCGATGAGGCCGGGAAGCCTTCCGGAACGGAAGCCGGGGACAAAGCTGAGGCCAGCGCAGAACCTGAAGCCGGTTCCGGGGCAGAATCAGAAGCCGGAAAGGGTGACGGTCCCGAAGCCAGCGCAGAACCTGAAGCCGGGGCGGAGGCCGCCGATGGAAAGGCAGAGGAAGGGTCCTGAGAGGAAGCGCCATAAGGAGCTTACCCCTAGGACTCTCCTGCAGATCCTGTATTTCTCCGTACGGTACACGTCCTCAAACGACCTCTTTTCCTACGCCGCGTCATGCGCGTTCGGTTTCCTGCTCTCGTTCCTGCCGGTCGTCATGATGATCCTGACCATACTGGTCCGCTTCCTTCATGCCGAAGGTGACATGGTTTCCGAGGTCCTGCAATACTATCCCCTCGTCAGCTCCACCGTGAACCTGGAGAACCTGATAGACTCTCTCATGCAGATACGGAAAATCACAAACTTCGAGGTCATCGTTTCCATAACGACGGTCTGGATGGCCCGCCGCTTCTTCATCTCGCTGACCCGCAGCCTGCGGCGGATTTTCAAACATTCCGACAGACCCCAGAAAGGCTTCATACTGGTCTTTTCCTTCGCAACGGAAGCCCTCATGACAATAGGCATCTCCGTTCTGGTCCTGCTCATGATAACTTTCCGCTCCATAGTCCGCCTGCCCATCCTGGACGAGCTGACACAGGCATACCCCGACCTTATGGAAGCCTTCACGGACCTCATAGCCGGGACATTCCCCTTCATCCTGCTCTTCATAGGCGGAGTGGTCGTGTACAAGTTCATGAGCCGAACCCGTCCCACCCTGATGCAGTGCATCTTCCCCGCCCTGCTCACCAGCTTCTCCTTCTGGGGATTCCGCAAGCTGATGAAGCTCTTCATAAACGTTAACCGCTACAACACGGTGTACGGAGTCCTGAGCAACGCGATAGTCCTCCTCCTGGAAGTCTACTTCTTCTTCATAATCTTCCTGTTCTTCGCCCAAATGCTGTTCGTGAACCAGTTCTTTGACAGCCTGGTACTGGGTGAGCTGTACACCCTGCCCGGCAGGAACGAAACCAGGCTTAAAGCCTCTCTCAAACGGCTGCTGTTCATACGGCCCGACTCCCTGCTGGAGAAAAAGGAGAACATCCTGTGCCTGAAGAAGGGAAGCTACGTGTACCGGCAGGGAGAGACGGGGGATTTCTCTTACTACATAGCGGAAGGGGACGTCATGCTCTCGTGCAGGAACAGCCTGCGCTATCTGGAGGAGGGGGCCTTCTTCGGGGAGGAAGCCTACCTGTCCAAGCTCGGAAGGGACGAGGACGCAATGGCGATAAGCGACTGCGTCCTCATAAAGGTCCCGGAAAAGCTCTTCCGCTCTATGCTGAAACGGAACCCGTCCCTGGCCCAGGAGTCCCTTTCAAAAATCCGGCCGAAAACATAGGAGTGAAATTATGGAAGTGATTCGCGCATCCGTCATGGGCTTCTGCATGGGGGTAAAGCGGGCCGTGGAGAAGGCCGAGCAGGAGCTGGACGCCCGCAGCGGCACGGGACTTGTCCCCAGGGTCAGTGAGGATGCCCCCTCCCGCGCGGGCAGGCAGACCGGCGGCGAACGCAGCCCCGGCGGCGAACGCATGCCAGCCGGCAGGCAGGCCCGGGTCTACAGCCTGGGGCCGCTCATACACAACCCGACCGTGCTGTCTGACCTGGAGCGGAGGGGGCTGGAGGTCATTTCGCCTGACGCCATCTCTTTTGCCGGCGGTGACAGCGGCCCCGGCGGAATTTCTCCCCGCTCGCTGGAAGGGGCATCGGTGATAATCCGTGCCCACGGGACAACCCCGGCAATAACGGAAAGCCTTGCGGCCGCCGGAGCCAAGGTCATAGACGCCACCTGCCCGAAGGTGCACCTGAGCCAGCGGCGGGTTCGGGAGTGGAGCGCGAAAGGCTACGGCATAGTCATAGCGGGGGACCGCAACCACGGCGAGGTGACAAGCATCGCATCCTTTGCGGAACCTTCCCCTGCGGGAAGCGCCGTATCCGTCGTACAGAACGAGGCAGAGGCGAAAGCCCTTGCCGACAGAGGGAGAATCCCGGGCAAGGCCGTGCTGATTGCCCAGACAACGTTCAGCCCTGCCGAGTTCGCCAGGATAAGCCAAGTCCTGCAGGAAAGGCTGCCAGAGCTGGTCGTGTTCGACTCCATCTGCTCGGCGACAATGGAGCGCCAGGAGGCGCTGAAAGCCCTCGCGGGCAAGGTGGACGGAATCATAGTGATAGGGGGTAAATCCTCCGCCAACACGCGCCGCCTTTACGAGAGCGCCAAAAACCTTGTCCCCCTGGCAGACCTAATAGAGGACGCGTCCATGATAAAGAAGGAATTCTACGCACTGAAGCGGGTAGGAATAACGGCGGGGGCCAGCACCCCGGAGGCGGTCATAAAAGAAGTCGAGTCCTCGCTCCTTGACCATTGTGACAAAAATTTTACAATGTTGTAACAAACGCCTATGCCCGAGTGCTCGGTCTGGAGCAGTCCGAATACTTCGCCACTCATGCCTAACGGCAAAGTCAATGCAACATGGGTGAAGTCGTAGGGAGAAGCCCGCGAGAAGTCCGCGAACGCGGGCAGGAAGTCCTGCATACCCCTGAAGACCATCCCCGTGGAGTCTATGCCCCTGCTGTCACGCGGCTCCTTTATGCCGTGGACGGCGGCGTTCTTCTGGCAATCTCTAAAAATCCGCCGCTGGCGATTTTTAGAGATGCCTACGAGTCCTAAGCCGCTATGATTGCGCGACTTAGGACATCGCGTTTTTGGAGTTGTCTCGAAAAACTTGACATTTTTCGAGACTCCATTTAACACGTCCATCGAGAGGCCCCGGTACTCCGTGTGCCGCGCCCAGCGGTTCAGCACGTCCCCCTCCAGTATGCGTCTGCCGAGGAGTTATTGTGTTTCGCAGATAAACTCATTATTCCTCCTGAAGATTCAGAAATCTTATAAAAAACAAATGTGTTATTGAACAACACGAGAAAAACAGAGAAAAACCTGTATATCCATTTGTATCATCATTTGAAA
>CAMNGY010000351.1 GCA_946538795.1 uncultured Treponema sp. | reverse complement strand
GCGCGAAGCGGTATACTTCTGCCGTCCTGCTGCCCATGGCGTCCATCATGACCGCATGCACGTGGTACGACGTACCCTTAGCGTCAACGAAAGTTCTTGCCAGAATTTTCTCTTCTATCTCTTCAAAAGTCTTCAGCGCACCGCACTCGATGAGCCAACTCTCCTCTTCCGGCCCATAGCCAAAAGCGCGCACTACGTAACGGAAGTCGTCTTTCTGGGTGTCAATCCCCGCCAGCAGGCACGAGATGCGGGGCGTGTCTGGCGTTTCCGGCAGGGGAGACGGCACAAGCCCCCTCGGTCTGTCATCGCAGAGCCGGAGCACCTTACGGCGGGACCGTCTGTCCTTTTTAGGTTCCTTCCACGGGATAGCCAGGTACTGGGTGTTGTAGTCTTTGAGTGCCGCAAGGTCTCCGGACTTCGCCTTGATGGCCGCTCTGGCTGTCTCGGACAGGGAGACGAAGTAGCTCATCAGGGCCGTGATGTGGAAACCGACCTTCACGGGGCGGTGGACACGGACATAGTCCCTGAGCTTCTCCCCAGTCTCCTCTTCCCGCCATTCTCCGGCTCTCACAGCGAGGTCTCTGTCTGCGTCGCTCCATACGGCGCCGCAGGAGGAGCAGGCATAGCCCGCCGACTTATCTTTCATGACCGCCTCGGCGTCAGGCTCGTCCCCTTCCCCTTTGCGTGGCCACGTGATGTTATCCGGCACCATGACCTGCATAAAGCCACAATGGGGGCACTTCACCCAGTAATACATCCGGCAGTTTGCTTCTTTGGTGAAGGCCGTCCAGATGGGGCCGTTCTCCGTCGTTGGCGTCGATATCTTTATTATCTTGCGCTGGCTGCGCCACGTGGTGGTGCGCTTCTCCGCGAGGCTCTCAGCAGACGCTTCCCTTTTTCCGTTCTGGTATTTATCGAGCTCATCGAGGATGAGCGTCCTGACAGGTTTATTGCCGAGACGGGAGACGGATCCGGACCACGCCAGATAGATCGGCATGTGGACCAGCGTTATACGGATACTCGACGTGTCGTCGTCGAGGTCCGACAGATACTCCCGCAATCTCGGAGAGGACTTAATCATCGGGATAATGCGGTCATGCGCATTTTCTCTGGCGGTCAGCTCATCCGGGAAGACGTACATGACCGGCCCGGGGGCCCTGTCGATACAATACCCAACGAAATTATGGCTAGCCTCTGATCCACCAGCCTGTGGGGACTTACATATGATGACCGTCTCAACGCCCTTAGTACCCATCGTATCCATGATCCCCCGAAGGTAGGGAGTGAAGACATTCTTCCACCGGCCGGGGACCGACGACATGGTGAGGACGCGGTGCTTCTCTGCCCATAGCGAGACGGCGACAGGCTGGCGTTTGTGGAACACCTTTCTTTCGCCCCGATTGAAAGAAAAAGTGTACGGCTCAGGGTGCGCCTGCACATATACTCTGACGGCTTCGGCCGTCTCCTTAGGCATCCATGCCGGAAGATTCACCCGTTCCCCCCCTTCATGAAGTCCACAGAGCGCTCAACCCCGGTCGAGAATTCGTTCAGGGCCTGATCGAGAGTACCGGCCAGAGCGTCAATCAGACTCGCCGCGGTTTTGGGGTCCCCATGGACGAGCCCAATATAATCAAGAGCCTTTGACTCAAAGGCAGACCGGAGACCGGAAGACAGTGTCATAGCCCTTGCGGCAAGTGCCACATCCACTTCACTCCTGGGGACATACTCCCCCTGCTTGATAGCCAGGTTGAACTCTTCGCTCGCTGCCTGCGCTTCCGCCTTCCTGATGTCGGCCTCTTCTTTCCGGCGCTGGCGCTCGGCCGCAGCGTCAAAGGCCTCTTTAGGTGTCGTCGCCATTGGCAGCGACATCATATACAGGTCAACGTCGTGAACAGCGAAGGATTCGCCAGTTTTTTTGAGCAGCCCCTTTTTTATATCGGTGTAAAGTTTTGTCTTCTTCGCAACGCGCCCGTTTTGCTCAAGGTAGGCCAGAACTTCAGGAACCCCCTTGAGAACTTTTTGCATAGCGACGGCGTGCTCGAGGGCTTTTGACGCCCTGTCCAGCGTCGCCAGAGTCTGCGTCGTCGGATTCTCGAGGACAGCCTGCTGCGCCTGCTGCTTTGCCTTGGCCAAAACAAAAAGGTCATACCCGCTCTCCGACCCCTCGGCGATTTTTGCCAGGAGCTCCGTTTTTTTTGATGGGGGCGCCCCACCCGCAGCCGTTTTCTTGGGGTTCTGCACTTCCGATTTTCCGTCCGTCAAAAATTTTTAATCGCGGCCGAATCCGGGGCCGCCGTTTCGCCGCCGCTCCCGATGAAATGCCAGGGAAGGACCCGCGACATGCATCAACATCCGAGCTCGAGCGCCGCGAACTCCGCAAGCGGCATGCCCAGGGACGTGTGCGTCGTGTCCGGCATATCCTTCAGCCACGCAAGGGACGGGCTGCCTGTGTCCTGCTGTGCGCCTCCTACCTGCCGGCAGCCGACAAACCGGCATCCTGACGACGCCCCCAGCCCCCCGCCAGAGTAGTCGAGACCGCGCTCTGCTCCGCTTATCCACGACGTCTTGGAGAAGACGTCAAGGAGTGTCCCGTCATTGACCGCTTCTCCGATATGGTTGGCATGGTCGGCCACCCAGTGCCAGCGGGAGAGGTTCTTGGTTCGGGTAAAGACGGAGGCCTTCACGTCAAGAGCAGCGCCACGATGGGCCCACGCCCCAAAGGTACGGACATCGAAGGAAGAACCCACGCCCCAGTTATGCACCCAGCATTCTGACATTGACGCGCGCACCCCGTCCTGCACTTCCGGGCATCTGCGCCCACAGCCGATGAAGACGCACTGCGAGAGCGACACTCTTCCACCAGCGGCATCCTCGTCAGGCCAGTCCCCATTACCGGCGAGGATGGCTTTCTTGCAATTGAGGAAGACGCAATGCCGGATATCAGCTCTGGCTCCCTTGATGAGATCAATGGCCTCATCCTGATCAGCGGGCGGTACACCAGCAAGGTCGAAGATGCAGCGGTCGATGAGAGTATACCCATCGGTCCCGAAGACCTGGACGCAATCTCCTCCAAGCCCGAAAGACGGG
>CAMNGY010000350.1 GCA_946538795.1 uncultured Treponema sp. | reverse complement strand
ATGAAGGAAATAAAGAACAGGGATTCAAAATCTTTCCGCAGCTTTATCATGGGGGCAGTCTCGATGTTCGCCTTCATGATCGGGGACTGGCTTCTGGACGCTGCGGGTGCAGGCGATGCGGAGCTCGGGCTTGTTGCTCACACGAACTGGCCCGGGATGTCCATGTGGCGGTTCGTTGCTTCCTCGGTCATCGCCATCATCGCGATTTATTTTACCTATCTGGGCTGCAGAGAGGCAATCGCCCTCAGCCATGAAACTTCACGGCGCGGCTCTGCGGCGGGAAGTTTCATGAACGGACTCTACCGCTTCTGCCACGTGACGCTGATTGTTTTCGGCTCCGGCCTGCACATCATCATCTGCATGTTCCCGATGATTTTTAAGACAGTGCTTGCTTCCGGCGGAACACTGGAGCTTGCCGCTTCCGTCGCGAATGATACGGCATCCCTCATCATCGTCCCCTTCATGATCGTGTACCTCGTGTGCGACCTGGGCGTTTCCGTCGCCTGGTATTACATCGTCCTGAAAAAACAGCTGCGCCTGAGCCCACTTGCGCTCCTGTGCTGTCCCCTTTCCACCCTGCTGCTGGATTTCGCGCTCAAGGCAATACCCCTCCAGTTCTTCAAGGACTTTACGGTCGCCTTCGAGTCGCTCGGCTGGCTCCTGATGTTCACCGCCCTTGCGGTCCACACGAAAAGAAGCGCGGCGTGACCAGGAAGATTACCGTCCCCGACATATACGGCCCTTCTCCGCAGAAATTAGCTGACGGCTCATTGTACCTGCCACGTGATGTCGGCTCACTCAAGCTCCTGAAAAAAGAGTGCAACGGCAAGATAATCTACTATGACTGGGACCTGAGCTTTGCGGACACAACCTTTGCGAGCAGGGAGGACAACTTCGGCAAGGACGAGGTTCAGCTTATATTTAACATGAGCCAGCCGATTGAATGGCAGATTGACGGAGGACGGGAGCTTGTCACCATGCTGCCCGGCGAGGTATGCGTGTTCCGCAACAATAATTGCCGTACGTCGATGAGCTACGACAAGTCCGTCAGCTTCCAGTTCAAGAGCATGCAGATGCCGACAAGCTACTTTGAGCAGCTGCTGTCGCAATACTTCCCGAACGGGCAGATTGAGCGCTTCAAGGCACTTTTCCTTTCGCACGTGACCAAGACCCTCATAACGCAGGATATGTACCGCGTCCTTTCTGAGATTGACAGCTCGGAAAAGTTCAAGGAATTCGCGGGCGTATTCGTGGAAGCAAAGATGATAGAGCTTGTCGCCCTCGTCCTCTACGGAATTTCCTATGACACGGCGGAAAGCTTGCCCAGGAAGGGCGCGGCATCCCTGACTGTCTCCATGACGGACAGGCAGCGGCTGGAGTCCCTCAGGCAGAGAATTCAGTTCCAGCCGGAGGATGAATACAATCCTGCGGAGATAGCGGCATCCCTCTCCATGAGCGAGAGCAAGCTTGCCCGCCTGTTCCGCTCCCTGTACGGGACATCACTCCACCGCTACGTACAGGAGCAGCGGCTGGATAAAGCCGCGTCCCTTCTGGTACGGGGCGGCATGAACATATCCGAGGCGGCCTGTAGAAGCGGCTACACGAACATGAGCTGGTTCGCCAAGGAATTCAAGGAAAAGTTCGGGCTTACCCCCAAGAAGTTCGCCATGCAGTGCTCCTCAGCTCTGCCTGAAAACTGTTAGTTTTTTCCCGCTTCCTGACAGAAAAGCTTCAAGGAAGAAGCTATACTCATCATGTTAGCTAAAACTAACAAAACTCGATGGAGGTCCTATGATTTCTTCCGTAGCCCCTTACATGGGGAAATACAAGAAGTACACGGCGCTGGCTTCGGTGCTGACCACCGTGGGAATCGTTGCGAGCGTTGTCCCCTACTTTTTCCTGTACCAGCTGATTGTTCCGCTCACCCGGCACGAGCTGCCGGACTTTCAGTTTGTCGTCCTGCGTGTCGCGGCAATTTTTGTCTGCCTGACAGTCTATGCGCTTGCCTACAGCAAGGGACTTGCCTTCTCGCATGTCAGTGCATACAACACGCTCAAGAACATCCGCATCTCACTGAAGGACAGGCTCGAAAACCAGCCGCTCGGCAACATCCGGGAACTCGGCACCGGGCAGATAAAGCGCGTCTTTACCGACGACATTGACCAGATTGAGATTCTGCTCGCCCATGCGATTCCCGAAGGAATCGCGAACCTTACGGTTCCCTGCGTCGTGATTCTTGCGATGTTTTTTGTGGACTGGCGGCTTACGCTCCTGACGCTTGCGGTCCTGCCGTTCGGTGCGTTCGGAATGTACATGATGATGAAGGCCGGTACTTCCCTGATGGGTGACTATTATGAGTCTGCCAAAAAGATGAACAATACGATAATCGAGTATGTGAACGGCATGGAGGCGATTAAGGTCTTCAACAAAGACGGAGACTCCTTCCGCCGTTTCGGAGAGGCTGTCCGCGGCTACCGGGATTTTACGCTTGCATGGTACAGGGTATGCTGGCCCTGGATGGCGGTGTACAACAGTACCCTCCCCTGCCTGGCGCTTTTCATGCTGCCGTTCGGCGGGCTGATGGTCCTGAACGGTACGCTTGATTTGAGCCAGCTGGTGCTTGTCCTGTGCATGTCCTTTGCGGTCGGACCTTCGATCCTGCGCGCATTGAGCTTTGGCGGAAAGATTCCGCAGCTGAACTACAAGATTGCCGAGCTTGAAAAAATGCTGAGCGGCGAGCCAATCAAGGCAGGAACAAAAGCATTTGAAGGCAAAAACCATGACGTTGCATTCAGGGGCGTGACTTTCGCGTACAACAAGGGAAACTCTGACAATGGACAGGATGAGGCGCAGCAGGTTCTGCACGGCATAACGCTTTACCTCAAGCAAGGAACGACTACCGCGCTCATCGGCGAGTCGGGCAGCGGCAAGTCAACGCTCGCCAAGCTTCTCGTGCATTTCTATGACGTGACGGGCGGTTCCATTTCGATCGGAGGACAGGACATCACCGATATGACGCTTGAAGCCCTGAACAATCAGATTTCGTATGTCGCGCAGGAGCAGTTCCTTTTCAATACATCGCTCTATGAGAACAT
>CAMNGY010000349.1 GCA_946538795.1 uncultured Treponema sp. | reverse complement strand
GGACTCCCCTGAAGGAAGCGCAGGATGCGATTCCATCGCAAGTTCTCGGCAATCCTCCTTCTGACAGTGCGTTTACGGAGCTGGAAGGGACGGCTTTCACACTCCCCGCGCAGGCAGGTCATGCCTGCCTGTACAGGGTATATGCGTATGCGGTCGATTCTTATGGCAACAGGGGAGCGACAAGCAGTCTTCCCGTAGTTGTCGGGGGCAGGAACATTTATGTTTCCGCGTTCCCTTCTCCCGGCGGGGAAAAAGGAAACGGAAGCTGGGAAGCCCCCTTCACTGACATGGAAAGCGCGGTTCAGGCCGTGAACCTCAACGAAGCCTCCGTCCTGCATGTTCAGGGTGTCGTTCCCGTGCGTTCCAGCATTCTGCTTAGCAAATCCTGCGAGATTGTGGGAAGCCCGGGAACGCTGACATTTTCACCCGATGCCGTTCTTTGCGTGGACCATGCCGATGTTTCTGTCAAGGACTGCTCCCTGATCAGGGACGGGGCAGGAGGAATCGCCTTCCTGCAGGTGCAAGACGGAAGCCTTTCTTTCGACTCCTGCGACGTTTCCTCAAGCTTTGAAAAAGAAGGCTGCCTTATAAAGCTCCGCTCGTCTTCCTTTTCTGCGCTTTCCTCTTCTTTTTCCGCCTATTCGTCGTCATATTCGTCGCTTATAGACGCTTATTCCTCCCAGATACAGCTTTCTTCAGCAACATGCGCGCTTTCGTCATATACAGCCGTCGCATTCTGCACTGTTGACAGCGACGTAAGCCTGGAAAAGTCGCTTGCAAGTATATCCTGCTATACCGGGCGGATAGCGGAGCTTTTTGGTGGCAGTTTCCGCATTGACGGAAATTTTTTTACGGGGTTCCTGAGGGCCGAAGGCCCTTTGGGAAACGTACAGGCCGTGAGGGCCGGGGCAGGAGCCAGGCAGCTTCTGCTTGAGTCGAATATACTGAGGGGATTTAAAGAATGAGCGCTCTGTATATTGTGGGGCTGGATGAGGCCGGACGGGGACCTCTGGCGGGACCGGTGACGGCGGGATGTGTTGTCCTTCCGCCGGATTTTCCGCTCGAGATGTTGGGTGACAGCAAGAAGCTTACTGAAAAAAAGCGGGAAGCCGCAGAGAAGCTCATAAAAGACAAAGCCTGCTGGGGCTTTGCCCGCGTGGAGCACGATGAGATAGACAGGATAAACATCCTTAAGGCGAGTCTGAGGGCTATGGCCCTTGCCTATGAGGATATGTTGACACGGTGGCCGGCCTGGCTTATTTCGCAGGGCGTGACGGGAGAAGCCAGCCTGGAGGCCATAGCGGACGGCCTGTACAGTCCTGATCTGGACTGTCCCGTCAGGGCTGAAGCGAAGGCCGACGGCAGATATCCTGCGGTCATGGCCGCCAGCATAATCGCCAAGGTGGGCAGGGACAGGATTATGCGAGATTACGATGCCCTGTATCCGGGCTACGGTTATGCCAGGCACAAAGGCTATCCTACGAAGGCACACGTGGCCGCCTGCCGCAGCCTGGGACCTTCCCCCATACAGCGGATGACTTTCTCGTATTAGCGGGGAGCAAGGCGGCTTATTGCCTGCCTGCTTTCCGGCCGTCCGTTTTTCCTTTCTTTTTCCCTGTTCATGAAGTATAATGGTTCCATGACATATGATGTTATTATTGTAGGGGCAGGACCGGGCGGAATCTTTTCTGCGTATGAGCTTGTGAAGAACAGGCCGGATTTGAAGATTGCTGTCTTTGAGGCCGGCGGGCCGCTTGAAAAGCGCAGGTGCCCCATAAACGGCACTAGTGTCAAAAGCTGCATAAAGTGCGGTACATGCTCCATAATGAGCGGGTTTGGTGGTGCGGGGGCCTTTTCCGACGGCAAGTATAATATTACGAACGACTTTGGAGGCACCTTGTATGCGCACGTGGGGAAGAAAGAGGCGCTTTCCCTTATGCGCTACGTTGACGAGATAAACCTTTCCCATGGTGGCAACGGGACCCGTTTGTATTCGACCGGCGGGACAAAGTACAAGAAAATCTGCATGCAGAACAAGCTGAACCTCCTGGATGCCAGCGTGCGCCATCTGGGAACCGACATAAATTACATAGTGCTTCAGAACCTGTACGATGAGCTGAAGGACAAGCTGAGCTTCCATTTTTATACTCCGATCAGGAAAATCGAGCTTGTGGACGGAGGAGGCTTTTGTGTAAAGTGGGACGAAGGAGGCTCCGGGCACGAGGCCAGCTGCGAAAAGTGCATTGTGTCCGTGGGGCGCAGCGGAAGCAGCTGGCTTTCCGGTGTGTGCGGGGATTTGGACATACCCACTAAGTCCAACCGCGTTGATATAGGCGTGCGGGTGGAGTTGCCGGCTGTCATCTTTGAGGACATAACGAGCGAGCTGTACGAGGGCAAGATTGTCTACCGGACAGAGAAATTCGAGGACCAGGTGCGGACTTTCTGCATGAACCCCAATGGCATTGTGGTGAATGAGAATACGAACGGGATAATTACGGTGAACGGCCATTCCTTTGAGGATCCCGCCAAAAAGACTGAGAATACGAATTTTGCCCTGCTGGTGTCCCAGACTTTTTCGGAACCGTTTAAGGACAGCAACAGCTACGGGGAGAGCATTGCCCGGCTGTCCAACATGCTCGGTGGCGGAGTCATTGTCCAGAGGTTCGGCGACTTGGAGCGGGGGCGGCGCAGCACGGCCGAAAGGCTGGAAGAGGGGACCGTCAGGGGGACGCTGGCCGCCGCTCCGGGCGACCTTAGCCTCGTGCTGCCCAAGAGAATCCTGGACGGCATAATAGAGATGATAAAGGCACTGGACAGGATTGCCCCCGGAACGGCGGATGATGACACCTTGCTGTATGGCGTGGAGGTCAAGTTCTACAACATGGAGGTGGAGATAGACAGAAATCTTGAGAGCAAGCATAAGGGCCTGTACATCATAGGCGACGGTTCCGGCGTGACTCATTCCCTTTCCCATGCGTCTGCCAGCGGGGTCTATGTTGCCGACCGGATATGCGGCGTGAACTGCTGACATTTGATTTTTTGTGAAAAAATGCTATTATGGGCCTGAAAGATGGTAAAAACTGAGCTTTTGCCATA
>CAMNGY010000348.1 GCA_946538795.1 uncultured Treponema sp. | reverse complement strand
GGCGGAAGAACCGGACTGGACCCCAACAACCTTGTCCCACAGGTTAGACAAGTCCTTTATCCCGCTGTCGGCGCGGACGACCAAAACCTGGGCATTGTTCAGGTAGGGCTTGGTAAAGGCCATGGCCGCCTTGCGCTCCTCCGTCATAGTGAAGCCGTTCCAGATGCAGTCAATCTTGCCGGTGTTCAGCTCCTGCTCCTTCGCGGCCCAGTCAATGGGCTGGCACACCAGCGTCTTGCCGATCCTCCGGCAGACCTCGCGGGCCAAATCTATGTCGTAGCCAACGACCTCGTTGTTCTCATCGCGGAAGCCCAGAGGGGGAAAGGAATCGTCAAGACCAAGTATGAATTTACCAGAGTCCTTTTTGCCGGAGCATGACAGGGCAGAAAGCGAAAGCACGGCCAGCAAAACGGAAACAAAGAACAGAGTAATCTTTTTCATGTGCTCTATTATGCCAAATTCGCCCTGTTTCGGCTAGCCCCGCCCCTTTCCGGGCGGGCGCCACAGGGCCGGCAGCAGCCAGAACGCCACAGAATCCAGGTCTGCCAGCGGGCGATAGCCATTGCAAACGCCAATTGCACTGGAACAAGAAGCCGATTTATGTTATAGTCGTAGCACAATGCAGTTTGTAAGCACGAGAGACAGCAGCAACATAGTCGGCTTCAAGAGCGCCATCCTGGACAGCCTTCCCAAGGACGGGGGCCTGTACGTACCCTACAAGCCGGAGGATCTGCGCAAATGGATCCTGTATGCGGATGAAACGACATCCTTCGCAAACCTTGCGGGAACGCTGACTTCCGCCCTGATCAACACCGAATTCAGCCCGATAATCTGCGAGGCCATCGCAACAAGGGCATTCAACTTCGAACCGGTGGTCCGGCAGCTGGACGACAAGCTTTTCATAATGGAGCTGGATCACGGTCCGACCGGGACTTTCCGCGACTTCGGGGTATCGTACCTCATATCCGCAATGGAGACCCTGCTCCAGATGGAGGAAGAGAAGGCCATCCTGCTGGCCACCAGCAGCGGGGAGCTTGGAGCCTGCCTTGCGCACGCGACCAGGGGCAAGGAGCTGGTAAAGACGGTCCTTCTGGCCCCCAAGGGGATGCTGAGGGGGATAAAGGAAAGCGACTTCGTGTGGAACGGAGGCGGAATCTACCCGATTGAGGTTGACGGCAGCCTGCAGGACTGCAAGGACATAGTGCGGAAGATTTTCGCTGACCGCGAGCGCGTCCAAAAGTACCACCTGACCGTGGCCAACACGGCAAACATTGGCCGCCTCCTGCCGCAGGCTTTCTTCTATACGTTCGCCTTCTCCCGCATAAAGAAACATGTCCCCGGCGACATCTTCTACGCGATGCCGGCAGGAAACTACGGCAACATAGTCTCCGGCCTGCTCAGCTGGCAGCTTTCCCTTCCTGTCAACGGCTTCATCCTGCCCTCCACGGAGAACCTGCGGACGGACGCGAGGGGGAACGCCATAGTCATGGACAGCATGATCCCGCTGGACAAACGGACCCCGGTGGATCCGTCAGACCCGTCCAACCTGGAGCGGCTGGAGAACACCTTCCGGCTGAGCGCCCTCATGATACGGAATTTCGTCTACCCGTCGGATGTGAGCAAGGACGGAACAGAAGACGCCTGCAGGGAGCTTTTCGTCAAATACAAGGTCTTCGCCGACAGGCAGACCAGCGCCGCATACTGTGCGGCCAGGATGCGCAGGGAAATGCTTGAGAACGACGACGGGGCGGTGGTGCTCATGTCAAGGGACTCTCCCAGCCTGGACGGAGACTTCATAAAGAGGAACATAGGGGAGCTGCCTCCAAAGCCTGACTCAATAAAAGAAGCCTTTGCCCAGACTGCTGTAGGCCGGCCGGCCATAAGCAAGACGGACATAGAAAGCGTCCTGACAGTCATAAACTCCCTGAACCTGAGGAGGATATTCTAAGATGAAGCGAAGGAACTGCGTCCATTCCATTGCCCGGCTGATTCTCATGCTTGCCCCGCTCCCCGCCTGCGCCGTAGACCTGGATTTTTCCGCGGTGCTGGAGGAGAAAGCCGCTTTCGCCCTTCCGAAGTACACTGAAGACGGCTGGGACGAGGACTGGGACGGAAGCCTCCTTCAAGGCGACACGAGCGCCGAATTCAAGCTGGAAGCATCTCAGGGGGACCATTCCGCATTCGTGGACTGTGCCCTGCTATTCGACGCGCTGGGAGCCGGCAGTTCCGGCCTGGCCCTGGACAACAAGCAGGACGAAAAGAACTTTTTCTTCAAATTCAAGGAAGGCTGGTACGACTACAACGGGGGCTTCTGGTCGCTCCGCGTGGGAAGGCAGATCACCGCATGGGGCGCGGCGGACGGCCTGCAGGTCGCTGACATACTGTGCCCCAAGGACATGACCCGTATGCTGGCCTCCGACTACTCCGACAGCCGTCTGGGAATAGACGCGATAAGGCTGTCCTACAACGGAACCATGCTGAGCGCGGACGCGTACTGGATTCCCGTCTTCACACCAAGCTACCTTCCTCTGGAAAAGAAAAATCCCTTGCGCAGGCTGCTGATTCCGTCCTCCGTCCATGCGGAAGCTGGCGGAACTGACGTCATCATAGGCATACAGGATTTCACGGACGACAATATAAGCAAACCGGAGACGAACTTGCGCAACGGCGAATACGCCGGAAAACTTTCCGCCTACACCCCGTTCGCGGACTTCTCTCTCTACGGATTCTGGGGCTGGGACGACGAGCCAGTGATAAGCTACTACCTGGAAAAGCTGGACCGCTACGGTCAGCCTGTGGAAATATCCCTTTCAGGCCAATACAAGCGGATGGGGATGGTGGGAGCTGACACATCCATTCCCATAGGCCCCCTGGTCGCGCGGGCGGAGGCGGCCTTCTTCCCCGGCCGCTTCTTCTCCACCAACGCCTTGGGCCAGCTACTTCACGGAAAAGCCCCTTACGTACAGATGAACGAGTTAACATTCCTGGTGGGACTGGACTTCATAGCCGGAACATGGACCATAACGGGCCAGTACCATGGGGATGCAGTCATGGACAAGAAGGACTTCGTGGACAGGGAAGAATACCTGCACCAGGCGA
>CAMNGY010000347.1 GCA_946538795.1 uncultured Treponema sp. | reverse complement strand
TAAATCAGCGCACCGATTCCGGACGAATCGATGTAGTCTACCTGCTCCAGGTTGATGATGAAGGCCTTGACGTTCTTTTCGAGCATCTTGACGACCAGCTCCTTAAGCTTGTAGGAGTTGTACAAGTCCATCTCTCCATTTACGTCGATGATGTAGACCTCACCGTTTTTCCTTATTTTAAGTTCCATACGACTTCTCCTTATATTTTATCCCGTATAGTATACAAGTATACAAAATTATGAGACCTTAAACAAGAGTAATGTCTCATCATCATGTTGCCCGGTATCCCCACTGAACTTCTTTATGTCATCTTTTACAAGCTTGGTCAAGTCCTTGCTTCCCTTCCCCTTGTTGTCGCTTATGAGCTTCAGGAGCCTTTCGGCCGAGTATGGCTGCCCGTCCCCGTTCAGCGTCTCCACGACACCGTCCGTGTATGCGACTATTATATCACCACTGTTCAGTTTTTGCACGTAATCTTTGTATTCAGTAGTCTTTTCGACTCCGATCGGCTCGTCGTTGACAGAAATCTGGGAGAAAGCGCCTGCTGCGCTGTCATAACGGTAGACAGGGATGGAGCCGCCCACGGAGAATTGAATCTCCTTGCTCTCAGGGTTGTAGTTCATCAGCATGGCGGAACCGAAATGGTCGGTGCTGAATGACTCCCCGCAGATGCCTTTGTTCACCCAGGTGAGGATTTTCGCCGCGCTCTGCGTCGTGTTGACGACCAGGCGCAGCATGGACCGCACCATGACCATTATCATCGTGCTGTTTATTCCCTTGCCGGCAATGTCGGTAAGCATGAAGGAGACCCTGTCCTTGCGGGAGACGATGACATCGTAGCAGTCGCCGCAGACTCCGGCTGCCGGGCTCCATATCGTTGAAATCTGGATTCCGGGAATGACGGGGAGCTTCGCCGGCTTGAGCATGTTCTGGATGTTGCCGGAAATCTCCGTTTCCTTCTTCTGCTTGCTCGTTTCGATTATGTCGCTTACGGTCACGACGCTTCGTATTGCGGCGGCGGCGAAATCGGAGAGGGTCATGGCTATCCTGAGGTCCCCGTGGGTGAACAGCTCCGCCCCGTGCTTGCGGGCAAAGGCCGTGACACCTATCACCGTGTCCTGGATTTTCATCGGGACAACGATGTAGCTTCCGCACTCAAGGAATTCTTCCGGGCCGTTCTGGTAAATCCTAGTGTCCGCGTTGGGGTTCGTTATAAGCTCCGCAACTCCTGATGATGCGATCTCGCCGAATATATTGTTCCGGAAGGGGAAGGAGGCGAATTTGAAGTTTGTGGCCACTCGGACCGGCTTGTGGGGCATGTCGTTGGGCAGCTTGTAGGGCGGGGGGAAGTCTCCGTCGAAGGATTTGACCGTGACAAGATCCTCAAAGTCATCCACCATGAGGATTGCCCCTCCGTCTGCCTTTATCTGCTCCTCTATGGTCTTGTTTATATAGTCCAGGAGCCTTTGCATCCCGTCGCTGCCTTCGTAGGACTTGGAGGCCTCCAGCATGAAGTCACGGCTTATTTCCAGAATTTTCCCCTCGTAGGCCTCGCTGCCGGCGTCATCGGAATTCTTGCTCTCGGACTGCGAGCGTTCGGCCTCTTCCAGCTTCCTGTTTGTGGACCGGGGCACCAGCTTCTCGATTTTTTTTGGCTCGAAGGTGAGCAGCATGATGCAGTATGGGACCGTCAGAACTGATGCTATCAGCACTCCGGTTGCGAATGTGGAAAATCCGCTGTCCCCGCTTCCTTCGTCCGCCCCCTGTGTCTTCAGGGCTGCGGCCAGGCTGGAGACAAGCAGGACGAGCAGCCCCATGTACATGACTGCGCTCACCCGTGCGGATCCCCTTTTCTTTATTGCGGAGATAAGAATCAAGAGAATGCCCGATAAGATCGCTGTTCCCAAAAGGGGAAGGTACGCAAAACTGTCATCCAGCACCACGACGAACTCCCATACGTTTTTTTGTTTTGTTTGTTAAGGTAAAAATGGAAGTATATCAACTTTCATTAAACTTATTCTAACATCATAAGCCCTTGCCGTCAAGTTGTTATCGGCAGAAATGCCTGTTTTCAGCATACAAAGCTGGGCGGGTCGCGGACAGGCCCGTGTCCGGGTCGTGAAAAGGCCCGTGTCCGGGTCGCGGACAGGCCCGTGTTCGGGTCATGAAAAGGCCCGTGTCCGGGACCCCCGGGGCCTCTTTCCCAAACCGGCGAAAGGTGCTATAGTATCCTTCATTACACAAGATTTACGAGGTTTTAGGCTATGGCGTATCCGTTCGGCGAGATTGAGAGCAAATGGCAGAAATACTGGGATGACAACAAGACATTCAAGGTGACGGAGGACAGCCGCTTCCCCAAGGACAAGCGGCGCTACGTCCTTGACATGTTTCCCTATCCGTCGGGGGCGGGCCTGCACGTCGGCCACCCCGAAGGCTATACTGCGACGGACATATACTGCCGCTACCTGAGGATGAAGGGCTACAACGTCCTGCATCCGATGGGCTACGACGCGTTCGGCCTTCCTGCCGAGAACTATGCGATAAAGACGGGGACCCATCCTTCCGCGACGACATTCAAGAACATCGAGCATTTCACCCAGCAGATAAAGGCCCTGGGCTTCTCCTACGACTGGGACCGCGAGGTCCGCACCTGCACCCCGGACTACTACAAGTGGACCCAGTGGATTTTCCTGCAGCTCTACAAGAAGGGCCTTGCATACGAGGCGGAGACCCCGATCAACTGGTGCCCCGAGTGCAAGACCGGCCTTGCCAACGAGGAGGTCAAGGAAGGCAAGTGCGAGAGATGCGGCGCTTCCGTCACCCACAAGACTATCCGTCAGTGGATTCTGAAAATCACCGCTTACGCCGATGACCTCATAAAGGATCTGGACGGCCTGGACTGGCCCGAGAGCGTCAAGCTGATGCAGCGCAACTGGATAGGCCGGTCCGAGGGCGCGGAGGTTGACTTCGCGATTGCCGGGGCCGACGGCAAGGCGACAAATGAGAAAATCCGCGTCTACACGACCAGGCCAGACACCCTCTACGGCGCGACCTACATGGTCCTTGCCCCGGAGCACAAGATGGTCGCCGGCCTGACGACG
>CAMNGY010000346.1 GCA_946538795.1 uncultured Treponema sp. | reverse complement strand
GACTGTTCATGCTGTTTCGGAGGGAGATAACCTTCAGGAGCTGATAAAAAGGACTTATGATGTCCTTGGCTTCAACAGAAACTGCCCGCCTCCGGTTCTTCCTGAAGCGACTCCAATGCATGTGCTTGCGCCACGGACGGGGAAGCCTGCCGTGGAGAACAAGTTTTCGGCAGACGGAAGCCGGGTTTGGACAGATGAACCCAGCGTCATAAAACAAAATGTAGCGGATTCTGGTAGTTCCAATGCGTTGTCAAAATCATTTTTGTCAGAAGCATCCGGGAAAATGTATTCGTTTCCTAAAAACCTTGAGTTTGACGATGCTGGGAACTGCGAATTTCCTTTCAGAAAGGACTCCCGCTATTTGGGGTTGATTCATGCGGACGGAAACGGCCTGGGGCAGTCGCTCATAAAAATTCGGGAAAGTTTTTCCGATGGTGCGGAATATGCCGTCATGCTCAGGCTTTTTTCCGACCGCTTGGAAAAGTCAACGAGAGAGGCCGCCCAGGAGGCAACGGACAAGCTTATTGCGAAATGTGGAATAAAAGCCGGCGTGCTGCCAATGCGCCCGCTTGTCCTTGGAGGGGATGATCTGACCGTACTGGTACGGGCAGACTATGCGATGCAGTTTACGGAAGATTATTGCAAGGCATTTGAGAAGTACACGCATGAAAACTTCAAGGATTTGCATAAAGTTTCTTCCGGTAAAATTCCTGATACGCTCACCGCATGCGCAGGTATCGCTTACATAAAGAACAATCAGCCCTTTATGGATGCCTTTGAGCTTGCGGAATCTTTGTGCGCTGAATCAAAAAGGGTTTCCAAGGGGCTTGGCAGGAATCTTATCCCGGCAAGCGTGACTGGCCTCGTCGTCACGAACTCATTCATAGAATCATATGAGAGCTTCAAGATGAAGGAGCTGACCATAAACAAGTCGGGCAAAAAGCTTGTTGCGACACTCGGAGCCTATGCGCTTGATGCCGGGGAGAAAGAGATACCGACATTGGATGCCTTGAGGACGCTCTGCAAGGAACTTAAGAAGGATGGCATAACGCCTTCTTCTGCCAGGCAGTATGCCACGATGATATTCGGTGACGAGAATATTTCACGCGAAAAGTGGCGACGCTGGATGGAGATGCTCGGAAAGCGGAATCTGCTTGAGAGCTTTGAGAACTGTATGCGGACGCTGGGTGTGGAAGATACAAAAAAATCTCCGTGGACAAAGGATTTCAGGACTCCCGTTTTTGATGCGCTCCAGCTGTTGACTATGGAAAACGAAGAGGTGACTGTCAATGCTTAAGACTACGATGATTCTGAAAATGCAGGGATACTGGGCTGTCGGAAGCGGCAAAGGCGGCGGAAACGAAGTTGACAACCGCATTGACCGCGATGCTGACGGATTCCCGTATGTTCCGGGAAAGATGCTCAAGGGGCTTATCAAGGATGCCTGCATGCGGCTTAGGAATGCCGGAAACAGCAGGTACGCTTTTACCGATGATCTTTTTGGGGCTTCTGGGAAAAGCGAGGGCTTGAACAGAACCGAGACATCTTCTGGAAAGATCTTCATTTCCGATGCGCGCCTTTCCCCCGCACTGCGCCAGGCCCTGCAAAAGGATGAGAGCTCCGCCGCAAGGGACAACCTTACGCGGAACATCTATTCGACGGCTATAGACGAGAACGGCACCGCAAAGAACGAGTCCCTCCGCGGGTACGAGGTCGCCGTCCCGATGGAGCTGGAGGCGGTCTTGGAATGTGATTGCCAGAAAGACGTGCTGGAGGATATAAAAATGGCTGCCTCCAAGCTTGTTTGCGCCATAGGTTCCCATAAATCCAGGGGATTGGGGGAAGTTGTAATTGAGTTTAAGGACGAGGCATAAAAATGGGAATGTTGTGTTTTAAAGCTGAGCTTCTGGATGACGTTGTTTTAAGCCAGAGGACCGCGACGGCAGGGGATCATAAGTCATTGGACTTCATACCTGGATCCGTCTTTTTGGGCATCGCAGCTTCCCGCATTTATTCATCGGTGGCACCGGCAGACGCATGGACACTTTTTCATACTTCCAGGATTCGCTTTTGCAATGCATATCCTCTTGTCAATGGGACAAGGTCATTGCCTATGCCCCTGTCCTTCCATTCGGAAAAGGTTCCCCGCAAGGGAAAGGAATGCACAGTGCTTAATTTCGTTCATTCCGAGACAAAAGAAGCTGGAATTCAATACAAGCAGAACAGGGGCGGATATGTGGATGTTTCCGATAATGGAATGCTCTGCGTAACAGTTCCTTCAAAGACGAGCCGTATGCGTACGGCAATAAATCCTGCGACAGGTTCTGCCGCGAAATCGCAGCTGTACGGTTATGAAAGCCTTAATGCCGGACAGGTTTTCGCGGGAAAAATCGAATGGGATGATTCCATCCGGGATATTGCCGCTCCGGTCATAGAGCTGTTCGAGTCTGGTGCTGTTGTCCATGCCGGACGTTCAAAAACAGCCTCCTATGGAAGAATCAGACTCTCAAAGACTGACTGCCCCAAGCCCGCTCTTGAAACGAAGGCTCCAGGAGGGACTTCTTTTTCTATACTGGCTGTTTCCGACCTCTGTCTGCGCAATCCCTTGACCGGAACGCCGGAGCTGAATGTTTCCCCATCTTTTCTTGGCCTTGGAAACGGCTGGGCTTTGGATCAGACGAGAAGTTTTTCCAGACCCGCATATTTGTATCAGTACAATGCCCACCGGAAGGAAATAGAGATTCAGAAAACCATTATCTCAAAGGGGAGTGTCTTTACGTTCAAATCAGAAAAAGTGCTGGCCTCCGATGAAAAAGAAAAGCTTCTGTCGTCCATAAGGCATGGTATTGGGGATGCAAAAGGACAGGGGTTCGGGGAGCTTTCCTTGTTTGAAATTGGAAGCGAGCTTCTCAAAGGGGAACACGTAACAGAAAAGCCAGCAGGCAACTTGGAACTTTCTGCGGCGGAAAAGCAATGGCTGTCATGGTTGTCACCCTTGGTCCTGAGTACCAACGTGGATGAAAAAGTCCGCAAGGCTGTAGACGAATTCGTTCGGCTCTGTAGGTCCATAAAGACCTTTAACAGCTTTGATTCTGATATGGTGTTCTGG
>CAMNGY010000345.1 GCA_946538795.1 uncultured Treponema sp. | reverse complement strand
AGAACCGGGACCTCTACCTGCTGGACTACGACAGGCTGAACCACGGCACGGTGGAAAGGACTGTCAGAAGATGCGACCCGACGAGGAGCTGGTGGCCCAGTTCGCCCTGTGCGGGCGGCGGAGAGAACGCCTTCGCAGACAACTGGCTGGACGACAGCCAGGGGGACATGCATTTCTGGAGCGTCTGGCACGGCAAGGAGGACATGGAGAAGTACATGTCCATAAAGCCTCGCTTTGTCAGCGAGTTCGGCTACGAGAGCTTTCCCTCAATGGAAGGCCTGCTTGAGTTCACGGACAGGAATCACGTGAACCTGAGCGAGCCGGTCATGGAATACCACCAGCGGTCCCCCAGCGGAAATTCCATCATACTGGAGAATTTCTCCCGCTACTTCCGCTTCCCCACTTCTGGCCCGGCGGACCAAAGGCCGGACTGTGCCCACGCCGGAGCCATAATGGAGTCCGTCCTGTACCTGAGCCAGCTGCAGCAGGCCCTCGCGCTCAAGACCGCCGTCCAGTACTGGCGGAGCCTGCGGCCTCATTGCATGGGAGCCATCTACTGGCAGCTGAACGACGTGTGGCCGGTCACGTCCTGGTCTTCCCTGGAATACTCTGGCAAATGGAAGCTCGCCCACTACGCGGCCAAAAAGTTCTTCGCCCCGGTCTGCCTATCCCTGTTCAAGAAAGATGACACGGCCTGCGCCTACGTCATAAACGAAGGGGAGGAGAAAATAACGGCGGACGTGACCATAGAGGCGTTCGGACTGGACGGAAGCCTCCTGTTCAGCAAGGAAGCGGGACAGTTGGAACTGGAACGTGACGAAGTGAAATGCGTCTGGAGCATGAGCCTGGATGAGATACGGGGCATCCTGCCGGAAGGAACAGGCACGGAGAACTGCTTCCTGTACGCGCGCATGACGGCCCGGTCGGAATCCTGCAAGACGGAGACGGACGACACGCTCTTTCTGGAACGGTGGAAACGCTGCCCGCTCCAAAAAGCCAGCATACAGGCCGAGATCCTCCCGTCCGGACAGATTTCCCTGACGAGCGACAAACCGGCTTTCTACGTCGCGATCGACCTCCCCGGCACGAAAGGCTTTTTCTCCGACAACATGCTCACCCTCATTCCCGGCAGGGAGAAGACGGTCACCTTTATCCCCTGCACATACGGGCAGAAAAAAGACGGAAATGACGGGGACAAGAGCGCGTTTACGAAAACGTTAGAGAAAAATATCAGACTATTGTCACTAAAAGATACATATATCGAGGGGTAAAAATGGCATTCAGGATACTTTTCTACCACTTTTTTTTTAACTTTACACAAAAATCATTACGTGCTAGAATAAATCCAGCACATTAACCGAAAGTTTTCTGGAGGAAGCATGAAATTCGGACATTTTGACGACGCCGAGCGCGAGTACGTCATCACAACCCCCCTGACCCCCTATCCGTGGATCAACTACCTTGGGAACGAGAAATTCTTCTCGCTGATTTCCAACACCGCTGGTGGCTACGCGTTCTACACGGACGCACGTCTCCGTCGCCTGACCCGCTACCGCTACAACGACATCCCCCTGGATTACAACGGGCGTTACTTCTATATAAATGACAACGGAACGGTCTGGAATCCTGGCTTCAAGCCGATGAACACCCCGCTTGACTCGTACGAGTGCCGCCACGGCTTCGGCTACACGAAGATCTCATCTTCCAAGAACTCCCTCAAGGCCGATGTCCTCTACATGGTTCCCAACGGCGAGAACTGCGAGGTCGAGCAGCTGACCCTGACCAACGAGAGCCTTGAGACCAAGAAGATTTCCGTCACGTCATTCATCGAGTGGTGTCTTTACAACGCGCAGGACGACTGCACCAACTTCCAGAGGAACTTCTCCACCGGAGAGGTGGAAGTCGAAGGAAGCGCGATCTACCATAAGACCGAGTACCGCGAGAGGCGCAACCACTACACCTTCTACTGGGTCAATTCCCCCGTAGCCGGCTTCGACACCGACCGCGAGACCTTCCTGGGCCTGCACAACGACCTGTCCAAGGCTGACAGCATCGTGAATAACAAGGCGGGCAACTCCGTCGCGGACGGATGGTCCCCCATCGCGAGCCACAGGCTGGAGTGCGTGCTCAAGCCGGGCGAGAGCAAGACGTTCGTCTTCGTCCTGGGCTACATTGAGAACGAGGATGCGAAGAAGTACATCGACAAGAAGGACGCGAAGCCCGGACTGCTCTGCACAAACCCCTACTCCAAGATAATCAACAAGGACAAGGCCTACGAGCTTCAGAAGAAGTTCGACAGCAAGGAGAAGGTTGAGAAGGCATTCACCGAGCTGAAGAAGTTCTGGGACGAGACCATGTCCCACTTCGTCCTCAAGACCGGGGACGAGAAGCTTGACCGCATGAGCGTCTGGAACCAGTATCAGTGCGTCGTCACCTACAACTTCGCCCGGTCTGCCTCCTACTTCGAGAGCGGAATCGGACGCGGACTCGGCTTCCGCGACACGAGCCAGGACATGCTCGGTGCGGCGCACCAGATGCCCCAGTCCAGGATACGCGAGAGGCTCTACGACGTGGCCGCCACCCAGTTTGAGGACGGGTCGGCATACCACCAGTTCCAGCCTCTGACCAAGAAGGGCAACGCGGACATCGGAAGCAACTTCAACGACGACCCGCTCTGGCTCGTCCTGGGCGTGGGCAACTACATCCGCGAGACCGGGGACACGGACTTCCTCAAGGTGGACGTCCCCTTCGACAACAGCGAGACCAACAAGGCAACGATGTTCGAGCACCTCAAGAGGTCCTACAACTACATCCCGAACCACATGGGCCCGCACGGGCTGCCGCTGATCGGGCGCGCGGACTGGAACGACTGCCTGAACCTGAACTGCTTTTCAACGAACCCCAACGACTCTTTCCAGACCTGCACGAACAAGGAAGGAAAGAACGCCGAGTCCGTCATGATTGCGCAGATGTTCGTCTTCGTCACCCCGGATTATGCGGCTATGTGCCGCATCATGGGCGAGGAGGAGGAGGCCAAGAAGGCCGAGGCCCTCTGCAAGAAAATGGAGGAAGCCATCTGCACCGCAGGATGGGACGGCGACTGGTATCT
>CAMNGY010000344.1 GCA_946538795.1 uncultured Treponema sp. | reverse complement strand
CGGAAGAGCAGAAGAAGCGCGCCGAAGTCCTTACCGAGGACGAGCTGAACAAAAAGGGGTCTACCATGCCTCTCCAGCAGCTTGCGGAAGAGGCCAAGTCCCAGCTGGACAAATTCTGCTCGGAATTCACGAACGACAAGATAGTCCGGGCGGACACCATCTACACCAAGCTCATCCTTTTCAAGAATTTCACCCAGTACGACTTCTTTTTCCTGCTCAAGAAGTTCGACAGCTCCCTCAAGGAGCGGAATTTCAATGCTCCTCCCAAATTCCAGCAGATTGCAGGTTCCTACATTGTTGAGGATATAAAGAACTTCGTGTCCGTGGCGTGGCCGCTCCCTGTCGATGACTGGGACGACGTGTTCAAGCTGCTCAAGTCGCTCAAGGGAGTGGAGCCCATAACGCTCAGCACCTGGAAGAAAGTTCTCCAGAGGCTCCGCTACATCCGCGAGCAGGGCATACTTGAGATGATGGTCCAGCTTATCACCGACAATCCTGCTTACAAGGAAGTCATAAAGGGAGAAGATTACCACATCATGGATGAGTATGTCTCCCAGACCCGCAAAACCGTGGAGGATGTCCTTGGCTCCCTCAAGGAAAGGCAGACTGCGGGAAAAGTTGACAACCTGCTGAGCCAGATTTTCGGCGAAACGAACATCGAGCCGCTCAAGAACTATAACGACACCGTAAGCCAGGCGTTCCTGAGCAAGAGGCTGTCGGGTTTCCTCTACACGGCTCCCTTGTCTTACCTGAAATACTTCCTGCTCAACTACGTGAAGAAAGAAGTGAGGGAGCTTTCGGATATTCTCGTGGTCCGCGGGGAATGGGCCACGCAGTCCATGTCCCAGCCTATGAGCGAGTCATCCCACCAGCTTATGGAACTGCCTCCGAGAATCACTGCCCTGGACGAGGCGCTGTCAGAATCGGGTAAATTCGGCAACAAGCTCCGTAACCTGATGCCCAGGCTGGACAGGGACCGGGAGTCGCGTAACATCATGGAGACGACCTTGAGCGACGTGAACAACGAGGCGGCTCATATCCTGGGTATAGCAAAGCAGAACATAATCGTCTTTGACAAGAACCTGAAGATGCTGCTTGAGGACTTCGTCAAGCCTCATCCTGACCTTATAAGGAACTGGAAGGACCTGGACCGCTATGCGGAAGGCAGGCTCAAGCAGAAGGGAATTGATGTATACAAGAAGCTGTACAGCTTTATTGCCCTGCTGCAAAACTTTGACATCGCCATATCGGAGTCCGAATAAAGGCCGGCAGACGCGCTGGCCCGCATGAAAGACAAACAAAAAAGCCGGCTGGGAGCCGGCTTTTTTGTTCAGGGCAGGCTTATAACCTGCCTGAGCTGTGTCCTATTCTACCTTGTAGACCCAGAGGCCCTCGTAATGCTTTCCGTCCTTTGAGGCGAACACGCTTACGGATGTGGGCTTGCTATCCTTATCTCCCTTGGGAACCAGGTCGCTGCCGACCGTGAGGTCCCCGCTGTAGTTGCCGTTGGCGCCTTTGGCAAGCTTCTTTAGCTCGCCTCCGTCCGCGGCAACGGCCACGGCAGAATATTCCCCGGTGGCAATCTCGAAATGAACTGTATCTCCCAGTTTCACTGAGCCGGACATGGGCGATACAAGGGCCGTGTTCTTGCAGAACGTGTATTCCGTGTAGGCGGTCGGGTATTTCTCCAC
Organism: uncultured Treponema sp.; assembly: GCA_946538795.1. GTDB lineage: Bacteria > Spirochaetota > Spirochaetia > Treponematales > Treponemataceae > Treponema_D. Next base: position 1,419 of record CAMNGY010000344.1, on the reverse strand, counting down.
GTTGAGTCCGTAGCCCTTGTATACTCCGTCGCTCCGTATGTCAAAGCGGAGGACCTCCTCCATGGACTTGGAGGAAAGCTTCAGCAAACGGAATATTTTTTTGACGTTCTCATTGCGCGTTTCGTCGAACAGGTCCTCGTTCAGGTAATATCTCCTGTTGTGGGCGACCTTGAAATAGGAGTCCGTCAGGCTTTTCAGCTCGTCCTTGCTTATCTCGCCGGCTGAGGCAAGCTTTTTTGCCTTGGGAAGGATGTTGCCGTCAAATTCTGCGTCCGAGAAGAACCAGGGGTAAGTCTCCTCGTCGGAACGGCAGGCATAGACGAAGGCCTGGTACTCCTTTGCGGTGGGGACGTCAAATGAGGCCGAAAGCTTGTTGCCAGACCTTTCTATCCAGCTGGCATTGGAAGCCTTCACCATGGTGACCTTCTCGCATACGCCGCCCAATACCGACACGGCGGGGTCTGCCAGCATGAATCCGTAGGTCACAGGACCGGAAACCGTGGTCCTGTAGCCGGGAATCTCGCCGTCAAAGCTCAGCCCGTACTCGAAGAACACGCCGGGGACATACGGCTCCTGCTTGAACTGGTCCTTGGTGCGCAGCTTGGAGCTGTCGACATACTGGTATGAAGCGACCTCCGGCAGGTGCGAGTACAGGAATTTCTCCGGATCAAGGAAGAGCCATTGGGTGGAATATCGCTTCACGAAGGTGCGCTGCTCCAGGGAACCTGTGTCCAGGGTCACGTCAACCAGTTTCCAGCCGCTCCCGATCTTCACGGCGTTCCAGACGTGGTTCGGCTCTTCCGGCACATCGTCCCCGTAACCGAAGCCCTTGAAATAGCCCTTGATGGATATGCTTTCTATGCCGGCAAGCTCGCACATCTTGTTCAGCAGGTCCACGTATCCGGGCGCAAGGGCCTTCTTGCCTTTCAGGACTGACTCCCAGTCCTGCTTCTTTACTTTTCCGGAGAAATACATCTCCGCATCGTATGCAATGTTGTCGCAGATCCAGTCGTGGATCACGCGTACTTTCAGGCCGTCGTCACCCAGGCCTTCCGTCAGGTTCTGGACCAGGGCACTGAGGTTCTTCTTTGGGTTCTGCGTCACGCTGGAGCTTATTGCAGCGGGGACGCTCCTGACCCTGGAGTTCATCATGCCGCGGGCATAAAGCTGGAGCGAAAATAATGCCAGCGCAAGCAGGCACAAAACAAATCTCTTGCCGTATTTCATCTGTTTCTCCATATTCGTATTGATTCTTTTATAGCTAGGGAGCTTTCTGGCAGCTTCCTTCCACTAAAACAAATGAAGGATGAAAAGGTTAATGCGTAAATCTGTTGTGATTTTGTCCGGCTTTGCTTAAAGAAAGGAAAAGCTCAGATAATCCCTGTCACCACCAGAAACTAAATACCGTTGCTTCGTTCC
>CAMNGY010000343.1 GCA_946538795.1 uncultured Treponema sp. | reverse complement strand
GCGGATACGCGACGGGCTGAAGGCCCTGTCCGTCCTGAACAACCAGAACAGCGTCGAGGGCTTTGACGGAGATGACCGGGACTACCTTGCTTCCTGGCGGGAAGGGGAGCTTGTCAGTTTCACCGTGCTGAAGATCCGGGCGGGAAAGCTTTTGGGCAGGGACAACTACCGGACTGTCAGCCTGAACGAGGACACCGAAATCCTTCCGGAATTCATGGGAGCCTACTACAGCGACAAGGAGAGCATACCCCCGCACATATACGTCATGACCGGGGACGGCATGGAGATAATCAGGCGGTGGATCTCCGAGGCCTACGGGATTTCTACCGACATCAGCCTTGTCACGGAAGGAATGGAGGGCGGCCGGCTGCATGCGGCGGCCCTGGAGATGGCGAGGCAGAACGCGAAGGAGGACATAGTCCGCCGGATGCGGGAGCGCGGGGACTTCCCCGCGATGGAGGAGCTGCAGAAGGTCCTGGGGCTTCCCGGCCTTCCCGTCCGCATAGAGGGGTTCGACATAGCGCACATCGGGGGCAAGTTCCCTGTCGCCTCGCTCATAAGCTTCTACAACGGGAACCCGGACAAGAAGAACTACCGCGAATTCCGCCTGAAGACGACGGACGGAATCATAGACGACTTTGCCTCGATGAAGGAGGCGACAAGCCGCCGCTATTCACGCCTGCTGAACGAAAAGAAGCCCCTGCCCGACCTGATCCTGATAGACGGCGGCATAGGACAGGTGAACGCCGTGGATGCCGTCATATCATCGCTGGGGCTGGACATTCCGATAGCGGGCCTTGCCAAGCGCGACGAGGAAATCTGGCGGCCCCATGCTTCCAAGCCGGTATGCCTGCCCAAGCGGAGCGACGCGCTCCGCCTGCTCCAGCGGGTGCGCGACGAAACGCACCGGTTCGCGACCAGCCACAATCAGAAGCTGCGCACGAAAGAAAATACGGTCTCGCCTTTCGTCAAGCTGCCGCATGTCGGCACTGCGAGGGACAAGCTTTTGATGAAGGAATACGGGACTCTTGCTGCCCTCTGCGCCGCGCCCGAAGCGGACATCTCGCGCCTGCTTCACGTGCGGGCGAAGGAAGCCGGCGACCTTCTGCTTGCCGCGAAGGAACTGCTGAGGAAGCAGGATGCGGACAAAGCGAAATCCGGCCTCTCGCTGGATCTTCCCGGAACGACGAAGGAGAAGGCCGCCCGCTACAAGATAAACTCCGACCTCGCCAACCTCGCGCTCGGCGACGATGAGGCGGAGCCCGGGCTTCTTTCCGTGGCAAGCCCGGGTGACGGAGATTAGAGGAAATCCGCTATGCAGATATTCCTCAGGCTCCTGCGACCATCACCGGAATGCGGCTCATTCCCGTGACAGGGGTCTTGAGCTTCGTCCCGTACCGCTCGGCAATCCGCACGGCTATGAAGTATTTCCTGTCCGCCTCCAGCGTGCGGGGCAGGTGGAATTCCAGCAGCCTGTCCGTGTTGTGCGTGATGAACTCTTTGGGGACTTTCACCCACTCCAGCTCGTTTGACGATGGAACGTTCTCGTCGTTCATCGGGACAAAGAATATACCCCCGGTCTCACCGCCAACCTTGAGCTTCCTGCCCGTGACCCGTGCGCTGTACGTCGCCTTCAGGACTTCCTTGTTCTTGCCTTCCTCGGCGACGGGATTCTCGATGAGGCTTATCTGCGGGGCAGAATCCACGACTGCCGTCACTGCGGCCGTCATACCGCGCAGCCGTTCCTTTAGCCTGTCGTTCACGGAAAAACGGGCCTCGAATCCGGACACTTCCTCCGCTTCGGGCGTGAGCGACTTTACGCTCCTGAGTGGCGCTATGTAGAGCTTGCAGATTTCCATGATGTCCACGGAAAAACCGAGCTCCGCCTGCTCAAGAATTTCTTTCTTCAGCAGCTCCATCGCATGCCCCACCTGATAGCGGTCGATTCCCTGATTGTGTGCCGCGACCAGATCCAGTATCTGGTCTGTCGTCACCGTCTTTCTGGGAACACGCGCAATGTAGGTGTTCTCCCCGAAGTTGCTGGGAGTGAGCGTCACCGCGAAATTTGTCTCGCGCCTTGTGTCAATGTTTGTCATAAAAAACTCCTTGGGTCAGGGACATGTGTATTGCCGTGCCCGTAGGGCTTTCAGCCTGGTCATCCCTGCCTGCTGACAATCTACCATGTCTGAACGGCGCTTTTTGTAGTTTTTTGTCCACGCAGCCAGCAAGCCTTCGTACAGTCAGTCCGCGGACTTGCGTGCAGTCTGTCCACGAGTTTGCCTGCAGGCTGTTCGCAAACATGCGTGCAGTCAGTCCGCGGGTTTGCGTACAGGCAATTCACAGTCCCGTCTACAGGCGGGCGCTAAAACATCTGTAAAAACTGTCAGCTCACCCGGTGTATACAGCTGCAAACTAGGCAAGACCTGGAGATTATGTTATATTGTTTGAATGACACAAACGGAACAGGCGGCGGCGGCAAAGGAATTCGCTGATTTTTGGGCAGCTAGGGGAAACGAGAAGCAGGAATCTCAGCGTTTCTGGATTCAGCTCTTGGGAAACGTACTTTGTATAACTGACCCAGCCTCATATATCGAATTCGAGAAGCCGGTCAAACGACAATCCTTACGGATTGTCAGCGACTTTCCTACGGAAAGTCGGGCAACTTCATCAGAATTGAAAGGAAAAAATCTCTCCGAAGATATTCATACAAATTTCATAGACGCATACATCGCTAGTACGAAAATCCTGATTGAACAGAAGGGGTCTGATATAGACTTGCACAGGGCTTACAAACAGTCTGACGGGGCGGTGCTGACCCCCTACCAGCAGGCTAAGCGCTACGCGGACGAGATGCCCAACTCCATGCGGCCCCGCTGGATAGTCGTCTGTAATTTCACCGAGTTCCTCATATACGATCTGGAAGTTCCCAATGGCGAGCCTCAGCAAATTTTTCTCAAGGATTTGTCCAAGGAATACTACCGGCTCCAGTTCCTCGTTGACCAGAAGAACGAGAACATACGGAAGGAAGAGGAACTTTCCATTGAGGCTGGCAAACTCGTTAACCAGCTCTACGATGCCCTCTACAAAGAGTATATCCCGCCTTCCAGCGCAGTAC
>CAMNGY010000342.1 GCA_946538795.1 uncultured Treponema sp. | reverse complement strand
TCCCACGCGTCCTTATCAATGAACGGAGACATCACCTCCAGAGCCCTGTCGATGTCGTGCTTCATTTCCTCATCAGGCAGATTACCCAGCCAATAGTGGTCGTAGCCGTGCAGTCCTATGAACATCCCGTTGTCCTTGAGACATCGTATCTGGTCGGGATTCATGTACAGCTCGCGGGCGAAGTTGCATTCACTCAAGCCTACATACTTTGCAAAGAGCTTCGAGGACATTTCATTGCGGAGCCTTTCCGGGATTGCGGTCTGCAAAATGCGCTTGCAGAATACGACATCGGCACCGTCAAAGCGGTTGGCTATTCCGTATTGCGTGTATAAATCTGCATTTGAGGACAAACTCCTGTATTCCGGTGTCTTGCGGGCTTCGTCCAGAAGCAGGTTGATGTCATCCACCAGTTCTTTCGGGTCATCTGCACTGGCAAGAATGAAATGCACTTTGTTCACATCAAGAAGGACATTCTCAGAAAATGTTTTTCCGGGGATGAAGAATGATCCCTGCATCCCATATTTTTTCAGAAGCGGAAGGGCTACGGTGAAGTTGTCAATGTAGCCATCGTCAAAAGTAAGAAGAAGTGCTTTTTCTGGAAGTTTATACCCCCCCCCGTTTGTACATATACTAGTAAAGACTTCCTGCATTGTTACTACGGAAAAATTGTCCCTGAAAAAACGAAGCTGCTTTTCAAACAGTTCGTAATCAAGCCCCTTTATTCCGGGGTAACGGCTGTGGGCCAGGTCCCGGGTATAATGGTACATTGAGATGTATAGTTTTTGATGCGTCATCCTTGCCACTCCTACATCTTTCCGTCGAGGTTCCGGCCTTTCTCCTCATGTTCGAAGCTGGGCAGGAAGTCCTCCAGAATCTTCACGACCTCCGCCTTGGTCGTGTCCGTCCTGGAGAAGGCCTCCTCCAGCTTGCAGAACAGTTCCTGTATCTCGCCCGCGGGCCGGGCTTTCCTGCCCGTCACCACGCCGAGCGACTCGAACTGCGTCATGTCGACCTGCTCCGAGGCGGTGAAGAATTCCTCGCAGGCTTTCTCCCCCGTGGTGTCGGAGGCCGAGAAATGGACGGGGTACATCTTGGAGCCATGCCGCAAATCCTCCGCCCTGTCAATCGCCTCCTGGTCGGAGCCGCACTCAAGCACCTCGTAGCCGTTCTCATGCAGGAAGTCCGTCGCGATGGCGGAGAAAGTCTTCATCTTCTTTTCTTCAAGCTTGGGGAAGTAAATCTCCCGGTTCTTCCCGAGCATGCATGCGAGCATGCAGATCTGCCCGCTCTCCTCCGGGCTGACGAAATACCGCCTCACGTCGTTCGGCGCAGAGATCGGCTGGAGCTTGGCGAGGCGGTCAAGGAAGCCCGCAGGCAGGGAGCCGTTGGAGAAGGCGACGTTCGCGAAGCGGGCCGTCTTGACGGGGAAGCGGTCGGAATAGGAGAAGATCACGTCCTCCATGATCCGCTTGCTCGCCCCCATGATGTTCACGGGGTTGGCGGCCTTGTCCGTGGAGACGCAGAAGTATTCCTCCGGCGGGAACCCCGAGAGCAGGTCAAGCAGCCTCCCGGCGTTCAGGACGTTGTTGCGGAGCAGGGCCTCGACCGACCAGATATCCTTCTCGCTGCGCACGTGCTTGTGGGCGGAGAAGTTTGCGACGATGTCAAAGCCGCCCCTCGCCCGGAACATCTTGTCGAACACCGGGGATGCGTAGTCGATGGGGTAGGGCACGTAATCGTCAGGTACGAACATTCCCTTCGTGCTGCGGAGGTCGCGTGTCAGCTCCGCAAGGCCGTTCTCGCTCAAGTCAACGACGACGAGCGACTTCGGCCTGAACGGGAGGCAGGCCTTTATGAACGAGCTGCCGATGCTCCCCGCCCCGCCGATGACGAGCATGGCCTTGCCGTGAATCGACTTGGATAAGGCAGCGCGGTTGGTCTCGATGTCAGGCAGGAACAGGCTTCTGTCTCGCCCGGTCACATATTTTGCGATGAACTGGTTAAGATCAAACATCAGATTCTGTTCTAATTAAAATGTACCCCTGGGAAGGACAAGATAAAACAGATGAATACATCTTCCTTACCTCGTCCTCGTCACCCTGCCGTCCTTAATCTCGTAGACGATGCCGCAGTTCCTGATGGTCGTGAGCCCGCGGGTTCTCTGGACAAATCCGCTTTTCAAAAGTGGATTTGTCCGGTATAATGCTCCCATGATCAAGAGAGAAATAACGGACCATTTTCATGAGCTCCTGGGCCTCTATCCGCTGGTGACGGTCACGGGCCCCAGGCAGTCCGGCAAGACGACGCTCGCAAGGAGCTCGCTGCCCGACTGGGATTATGTCTCCCTGGAAGACCCCGACATGCGGGCCTTCTGCAAGAACGACTGCAAGGGCTTCCTCCAGAGCTACGCGGAGAGGACGATAATAGACGAGGCCCAGCGAGTCCCGGAACTGTTCTCATACCTGCAAAGCCATGTCGACCTCGCGCACAAGAACGGAATGTACGTGCTCACGGGCTCCCAGAACATGAGCATGATGCAGGGGATATCACAATCCCTCGCGGGCAGGACCTCCGTACTTAAGCTCATGCCCTTTTCCTACGAGGAGCAGAGGGATGCGGGAATCCTGCCGGAATCTGTGGAAGCCCAGATTTTTACGGGGGGCTACCCGCGTATATTTGACAGCCACATCCCGCCCGCACAATTCTGCAAGGACTACATAGAGCTGTATGTAGAGAGGGATGTCCGGCTGCTGAAGAACATAGGCGACCTCGATACCTTCAAGCGGTTCGTGAAGCTCTGCGCGGGAAGGATAGGCCAGCTCCTCAACGTCCAGAACCTTGCCGACGACTGCGGGATCGGCGCCACCACAGCAAAATCCTGGCTCTCGGTCCTTGAGACAAGCTTCATAATATTCTTCCTGCAGCCCGATTACCGGAACTTCTCCAAAAGGCTGGTGAAGAGCCCCAAGCTGTATTTCTGCGACACGGGGCTCGCATGCTCGCTCCTGGAGATCCAGGACGAGGGCCAGCTTTCCTCCCATTACCTGAGGGGAAACCTGTTCGAGAACCTTGTCATGAACCGGTTCAGGAAGGGCTTCCTCAACAGGGGTGAGGAGCCGCGG
>CAMNGY010000341.1 GCA_946538795.1 uncultured Treponema sp. | reverse complement strand
TTCGGGGGCAGGATTCGTCGTCGCTTTCGCAGGGGACATAATGGACATGCCCGGCCTGCCCAAGGCCCCGTCCGCCCTGAACATCGACGTGGACGACGAGGGGGTCATCACCGGCCTGTTCTGATTCTGATAATAAAATCACCTCTGCCTGTTACCTTGACGGGCCAGGGGTGTTTAAGAGAGCGGGGCTACGATATATAAAGTTTAAAAAGAGGAGGAATGTGTGCGAAAAGTTTCAGTTCTTATTGTGCTTTTGTTTTTTGCGGGGATTTCGCTGTCGTTCGCGGATGACATCAAGGGCTTCTGCGGGATTCCCTTCGGGACTTCGATGGAGAGATCCCTTGACCTTATGGAGGCGAGCGGCTGGAGCCACAACCAGACCAACAAAGACCGGGGAACCATCTCGTTCACCGGAGGCAAGTACGGCGGCATGAAGGGGGGCAAGATAGAGCTCCGCTTTCAGGACGACAAGCTCTACCTGGGCCTGTTCGACCTGAAGTACAACAGCGGCACCGAGGCCGAGATGACGAGCCTGAACCACGAGCAGGACCTGATCGAGAAGTACGGCCTGATGCTGACCGAGGAGTCCGAGATAATGCCGGTCTCCCTCTATACCTGCAAGAACGGCAACACCGTCGCTATAACACGATTTTCGCTCGGTGACAAGCTTCCTTCTATATATATGCTCGTATTTACAGAAAGCAAGGACGACTGAACCGGATCATGCAAAACCGTTACACAGGGTTCCACGCCGTAGAAGAGCGATTGCGCCGCTACGGTGCGGAAAAGAGACATTCAGCGTCACTTCACATACTATACGGCAAGGCCGGGCCCAGGGTAAAAAAAATCCTCTCGCTCGCCAAGGAGTACGGCGTTCCCTGCGAACAGGTGGACGACAGGACCCTTGACGAACAGGTCCGCTCCCTGCCTCAGGAGGCCCAGGACCACCGGGGGATCATCCTGCTCGTGGACGGGGAAAAAGAGCGGGCCAACAACCTGGTCCAGCTGGACCAGTGGCTTTCCGCATGTCCAGAGGAGGCGACCGTCGTCATCCTGGACGGGGTGACCGACCCCCACAACGTCGGTGCCGTCCTGCGCAGCTGCGACCAGCTCGGTGCCTGCCTGCTCGTCACCGGGGAAAGGCGGAGCGCGTCGAACATACAGGACAACGAGGTCATAGCCCGTGCCAGCGCGGGGGCAAGCGCATACATCCCTGTCGCGGTCGTGACGAACCTCGCCCGGGCCGCGGGACAGCTCAAGGAGGCGGGCTTCTGGATATATGGTGCGGACATGGGAGGCTCTCCCATACAGCAGGTCAGCTTCGCCGCCAGGACCTGCATCGTGATGGGCAGCGAGGGTTCGGGCATCTCGCGCCTGCTTGAGGAAAGTTGCGACCAGGTTGTTTCCATCCCCACCTGCGGCAGGATAGACAGCCTGAACGTCTCCGTCGCCGCCGGGATCATCCTCTACGAAAGACGGCGCCAGACAATAAACCTGACAATGAATTCAATGTGAAACCTTTTACCGGTAGCGTCCTTTAAATCATAAAGGAGCAGACCGAAATGAAACACTTTTTTTCCTACCTGGCAGCCGCCCTGTGCGCCGCCTCACTCTTTGCCATTGATGCGAAGGAATTTCAGGGTCAGGAGAATTCCCTTACCCAAAAACGGGGTTTGCCGGACTTGAACCTAGTGGAAAAAGCAAGCCCTGCTTCCGACGAGTACGTGATGTTCATAGACGTCTATGACTGGGGGCCAGCCGTTGACAAGCTCGTCATAAACCTGGGCAAAAAAGTCAAGGACGGAAAGATTTCCGCCTCATCTTTTGACGTGGATGTGGTAATCTCCAGCTCGTCCGACAAAGCCGACAAGGGCCGGGGTGTCATAAAGGGCAACCGCAAGGTGACGGATGCCTACTTTACGGACAAAGACGGCAATAAAATCAAGGACAGTTCCGGCCAGTACGTCTGCCTGGAACTGGAATCTGGACCCGACGTATCCCTCTGCAACCCCTTCCTGCATCTGCCCGTCACGGCCAAATTCGACCAGGCCTACGGGATGAGGATAGAGAACGAGAAACTGGACATATCTATAACCAAGAGGACAGCCATAGTAAGTCCTGTTGCGGCCAAATTCAAACGCTCATCCTACATGTACACGGACGGCGACGAGGACATAGAGATGGGCATCCTCTCCTGGATGCCTGAAAAGAAGGGCAAAAAGCCCCTCATAATCTGGCTGCACGGCACGGGCGACTCCTCCGCGACAAACCCTTACATGCCGGTCCTCAGCTGCATGAGCGGGAACCTCATAGGAGAGGACATACAGCGCCATTTCCCGGGCGGTGCGGCAGTGCTGATTCCCCAGTGCCCCGGATGCTGGCTGGAAACCAGTTCTGTTGACAAATTCGGCTTCAGGATCTGGATTCCCGCCGAGATAGGAAAGACGATACACAAGATAACCGACCCGATCTGGCGTTTCATGCACGAGATTTTCTCATCGTCCGAAGCGAATATGGACGACAGCAAGAGCGCCAAGTCATCCTATTATACCGAGGCGCTTAAGGAGCTGATTGACGATTTCGTAAAGAAGAACTCCGACATAGACACAAACAGTATCTATATCATGGGTGCTGGGGCTGGCGGTTACATGGCATTGAATATGTGCGTGGAATACCCGGACTTCTTTGCCGCTGCCGTCCCCGTTTCGGAGGAATATCCAGACAGCAAGCTGACAAACTCGGAAATCTCAAACCTGGCGCAGATGCCCCTCTGGTTTGTTTATTCAACGGTAGACGAAACCGTCGATTGCGAGGACTTCTCTGCCGCCACCGTAAGCAGGCTCAAGGCAGAAGATGCCGGAAACCTGCACGAGAGCGTCTACAAGGAGATAACGGTCAAATCCGCAAGGAGCAGGAGCAAAGACAAATCCAGGTATGACCCGCATGAATGCTGGGTTCCGCTCTTCCGTGACGAATGCGCCAGCAACAAACTGCAGCTGTTCGACTGGCTTTCCGACCAGAAACTGGACAAGAGGGACATCCGAGCGAAGGACAGGGACAACGACAGGGACGAGGACTCTGAGCCAAGCTCCAGGAAAGATAAGGAAAGAAAGAAAGACAAG
>CAMNGY010000340.1 GCA_946538795.1 uncultured Treponema sp. | reverse complement strand
TCAGGATTGCCTGCAAGAAGGAAAACCCTGACTGGAACGGGACAGACTTTGATTACGGATGCGGATGCTACCAGTCAGCACTGAAGGCATACAAGTCTTTGTGCGAGGACGGGCACAGCAACAATTCCTTTGCAATAACAAGGGATATACTTATCCGCCTTATGAACGGACAGCCGCTCACCCCGATTGAGGACACGGAAGACACATGGAATGAGATTGACTCCAAGGAAGACTATACTGAATACCAGTGCAGTAGAATGTCCAGTTTGTTCAAAAAGGTCTACAAGGACGGCACGGTTAAATACCACGATGTTGAAAGGGCTGTGGCTTATGACACGAGCGGCAACGGATATATTGGCTCCGTCACCAACATCATTGACGATATGTTCCCGATAACAATGCCTTATTATCCGCCGACGGGACGGTTTAAGCTTTATACGGAAGATTTTTCTGCAATAGGGTTCCCGCGGGACAACGAAGACTACAACACAAGGGCTGTCCATTATGTCGTTACGCCGGAAGGGAAGCGGGTCAATATAGGCAGGTATTTCGCTGACACCGAAGAAGAAAACATGGTTGAAATAACAAAAGAAGAGTACGAAGAGCGGCTGAAAAAACGCGCCAAGCCATACTAAGGGAGGTCTACATGATACCAATGCTTATTATATCAGGGGTCGTAACCTTGCTGGGAATAATCCTTTTGCGTAAGAATAACGATATGGGGCCATATCTTTTTGGGTATGGCATTTGTTTCGTGCTATTTTTCGGACTTCAATCTGTTTCCCTTTTCCTAAAAATCAACTCAGTAAGGGAGCTGTCAAAGAACATACAATATCTGACTGCGCTTGATGCTGCGGATATAAACAAAAAGGTTGCGCATATAAAGTCACATCCGTTCATGTATATGATGATGGACACTGACGGGATAGATTACATAAGCCTTGACAGTGCAGGAAAGTTCAAGGTTGAGGCAGACGGAAAATGAGCGAGCCATTTGATTTTCATGTTGATTTTCATGGCGTCAAGAAGGCCACTCCCGATGACTGGAAGGAGAATGAGACTCAATGGAAGCAGGCTTTCCAAGGCTTGACCGCTCTTCAAGCTTACTGGGAAAAGCAAAAGCTGCTGGTAGACGAAATGGGAAAGGAAATAAATGCCTACATCGAAAGGAAGTGTGACGAATACAGGGCGAAAAACAATCTTCTGTTCTCTGAATGGATGGACGGGGCCCGTTCGATTCAGGTAAACGGAAAATGGGAAGTCTACTTCAAGGATAAGCTTGTCTGCGGCGTAAGGATTGCCAGCATGACTTCCGAGCAAACCGGGGAGTTCTCCATTACGCTGAAAAGTGCAGTCGAGTTTTATTAGAGGTGTATTGTGAAAGAGATATGCAAGGACATTTTTGAATGGATTGAAGAAAACAGGAAGGATAATATTATTATCCTGGTTCATTGTATTTCTGCGGACTTTGCATTAGGTGCAGGAATAGCAAAAGCTGTCAATATAAAGTTTGGAGAAAAAGAGTCTTTGAAGAGAGCCTATCCAATTCGTCCAACATGGGACGGGCATGGATTCGGTTTGATTACAGGACACCCGACTATTGAAGAAGTTTCAGTGCATGTGCATGTCTGCAATCTTGTGACAAAAGAGTTTTATTGGGAAAAACCTACATATACAACTTTACAGGAGTCTTTGGATTACGTTAAGAATCTTATCTTTTGCTTAGCCTCACGCGCAAAACAAAACAACTTCGGGTTCAAAATTGTAATGCCAAAGATAGGCTGTGGGCTGGACAAGCTTGACTGGACAAAAGTAAGGGAAATGGTCCTTTCTTGGGCCGGGACAGACTTTGATGTAACAGTCTGCCACTTAAACAACGTAAAAGAAGGTCGTAAGGAGTTTTGCAATGGCACTGACATTTGAGGAATATATAGCAGAAAAGAAACGCCAAGGCTTTATCACACCGCCTTCTATAGAGGAGGTGTACAATGAGCTGCGGGCACGCATCGAAACACTTGAAGACCTCAACGGAAGGAACTGCGACTTAATTTATGCGTTGCAGAAAGAGAACATCAGGCTCAAGGGTGATCTTTCAGTGGCCCAGGAAATGCGCAGAGAAAGTGCAGTCGAGTTTTATTAAATACCCAAGGAGAGACAGGATGACTATCATAGATGAATATTTAATAGCCGGCTTTATTGAACGTATGAAAAACGGCGGTTTAAGCAAAGAAGACGAGCAACACTTCATTACAAAGATCAATGAACTCCGTCAGGAAATAAAAGAGCAGGCGGCTGTTATAAAGTTCCTGAAGAAAGAACTGCAACACAAGACGTCCTACCGCCAGGTGATGAAAAAGCAGTACAGGGAACTGAAGGAAAAGTATGACTCCCTGACCTTCGGGCTAAGGCGGTGTGAGACTTGCAAGCTCTGCGTACCTGTCATAGTTGACGACAAAATCGGCAATGCTTGCAAGCATTACTTCAACGGCTGCAACAACCATCCTGTCATCCCGTTCAACAGGTGGGAACTGGACAAAGGAAGGTTCAATGGAGGTACGAATGAGTGAATTATTATATGACTACGTGCACTGCACGAATATGGAGTTTATGATTGCGCATCCGGTAATAGGGATTGTGATACCAGTAATTCTATGCACTGTCATAGCCATCATTTACCTTAAAAAGAAATAATGTATGTAGAAGGATGGAGAAACAAAGAGGATGAAAATAAATAATCATGTTCTGCCAGACAAAGCAAATGTGCTTGGGACTGAATACAAGATAGTTTATGACACGGAAAAAGATAATCCAACTATGAAAGGAAATGATGGATATTGTGATTCGTCCGTACATGAAATTCATATATGCAAAACTATGTTCCTGCCGACAGAAGATGCTTCGTGTGTAAAAGATTTACCGTCTTACGGAAGAAAAGTTATAAGACACGAAATTGTACATGCTTTCATTGAGGAAAGCGGACTTGCAGAATGTTGCTCATGGGCTAGAGACGAGATGCTTACGGATTGGATTGCAAAACAATTCCCCAAGCTATTTGAATGCTTTAATAAAGCAGGGGTAAATAAATGACATACGATGATTGGGTAGCAGAGAAAAAACGCTGAA
>CAMNGY010000339.1 GCA_946538795.1 uncultured Treponema sp. | reverse complement strand
CCAGTGCGCTTATGTTGCCGCCCGAAGCGCCCGTGGCCGTATTGCTTCCGCCGGAAGGTTGCCCGCTACTGCCTGTGTTTGTACCCCCCCCCATGTATATTTCACCCCCGGCATCGCTTGCGCCTCCGTTTCCGTTGCAGGAGGAGATGGTGAAGAAGGAAAGGAGCAGGCCGGCTCCCATTAGGAATAGAGCGGGGGATCTTGTCAAGCCGGACAGACTGGAACTTTTTGTCATACGCGGACGCTCCTTGGCAGATTGGCCAGTTTCAAAAGCCGCTTGCTGTTTGAAATAGCCCCTGGTACTTTGCTTTTTTAGCCAGTATACACTAGTTTTTACGTTTTGTCGTTAGTTCAGATGGTGAATTTGTTTTTTTTCTGCTGTTTTCCCCAGTTTTTCTGCTGTTTTCCCTGCAAAATAAGAAAACTCTTATCGCAAAAGGCTTTTCTTTTTACTTTTCTCTGCTATAATTGTTTATAAAAGGGAGCAATATAATGAGCAGATGGAGACTTTTTACTGCCGTCCTTGTGGTTCTGTACACGGGCCTTGCCGTGTCTTTTGCCCAGCCCAGGGGCGAGCGGGGAGGGGACGGAGGCTTCAAGGCCGGGGGCTCCGGCGTGACTAAGCAGGATTTCTGGAGCTACCGGGGGCAGCGCAAGCCTGTTGAAAGCGACGATCTTTATATGGAAGCGTTTTCATCGCTGTATGACGGTGACATACTTACTATAGACATAAGCTTCAACCAGGGGATTGACCCCAGGTCCGTGAAGGGCGAGAACATAGTGATAAACGGTAAGACCGTGGAAGGACCGATAAAGCTTACCTTCAACAAAGAGGCTACCGTAGTGCGGATGGTCATAGGCGGAGCCGTGAGCATCCCTTATTCGTTCAGCATAAGCGGTATAAAAAGCTATAACGGCAAGGAAATGGACAGGGACGGCCTGGAGGGGGTGGGCCGGAAAGATTTCTTCTCCTACCAGGAGGGGGACGGCTGGATGCGGAAGTAGCCGGCCTTTGCTTCTGCGGGCCGTGGCCTGCGAGGGACAATTTTGCCTAATAGACGGGTAACCTTTTGCCGATTATTGAATTGGATTATTGGAGAATTATGCTGAATGAAAGCCTTTAGATATATCGTTTTTACGGTCCTGTTTTCTGCATTCCTTGTCCCTGCCTTTTCGCTTTCTTCCGGGAAGATTCCGGGGGATGACTATTGGTTTGTCCTCAAGCAGGCGGAGAATGCCTTTGTCGCCAACGACTATGGCCTGGCCCTGGCCCTGGCGGAGGAGGCAAAGGAGAAGAAGCAGCAGGTCGCGAACTGGGAGAATCTGGCCCTGGACCAGACCCAGCGCAGCTCCAAGGTCCGCAAGGTCGGCGATTACCTGGACGAGCTGCTTCCGGTACTGAAAGAGCGCGGCTACGACAATGCTGTCTACGTCATAAACGCCAAGCTGAAGCTGTATGGCTCCGACTTCTTCCACGGAAGGTTCTCCGAGCTGAAAAGCTGGGTTGAGAAAGACTTCTTGTATCCTGAGGCGGATTTCCTGATTGGCAAGATATACAAGCTTGAGGGCGAATTTGAGCTTTCCGGCGACTACCTGGGAAAGGCTTACGACAACATCAGGAGGCTGGACATAGGCGACGTGAAGTATGATATACTTTACGAGCTTGCGGATCTGGCCGACTTCCGGGAAGACGGGCCTGAGTACGAGAAGATGCTCCTCGCCGTCCTTGCCGATGACAAGATGTACAGGGACGAGCGCTTCATGCAGGCCCTGGTCCGCCTCATAAACGACGGTAAGACCAGCGGGGGCAAAGGTTCTTCCGCCCAGGCCGTGGAGAAGTTCTTCCTCTTGTACAGGAGCGACAATGACATCTCCATTCAGGCGCTGGAGAAGCTGTGCGCCTATTACAGCGGCATAAACCAGACGGAGAAGGCCCTTCGCTGCGCCGCCCTGGGCGCGGTGGCCGCCGTGACCAAGATAGAGGACATCTTGAAGGACAGGATGATAGACTATTCCTACAACGGCTTCGTGGATTTGCTGGCAAAATCCTCGATGTACGGCGACATAATAGACTGGGGCAACGACAACAACATCTGGGAGCTGTTTTTCAGCCTCGCCAAAATTTCCAAGGGCTTCGGACAGGCCGAATTCTCGGACGCCCTCTTCTCCATCCTGGCCCAGTATGAGCCGGAGGATTACTGGAAGCGCAGGGCTTCCAGCGAGATTTCATCCCGTTAGGGACTGCTTGTTCGGTCTTGGAATCAGCCCGTCAGCCTGGCTCCAGGCGGGATTCCAGCCCGCTCGGCCTTTCCGGCGGGCCCAGAAAGGGCTTGTAACGGGTTGAGAATATATTTTCAATCCGTTATAATTGCCGTATGAAGAGTTTTGAAAGATTAATCCTCGCCAATTTTTTCCTGTCGTGTTTCTTTTCCTTGCTGAACATACCGACAGCTTTTGACATTTCTGTACTGGCGTTACCCCTGTCGCTGCTCTTCGCGCTGCTAACAGGCTATTTCTCATATAAAAGGCTTATCCGGAAGAACGAGTTCTCCTTGCTGCCCGCCATAATCCGCATGCTCCAGTACGAGCCGTTCGTGTTCATAGCGGCTTTCGTCATACGGAGGTCGGGGACGTCGGGCCTGCCTTATTTCTTTGACCTGCTGAGCTGCCTTACATGGCTTGCCATCCTGGTCCTGACCTTCGTCATCCTGCACATGCTGGGCGGTGCCCGGCTGGCAGCGATAAGCTCCGAGTGGGCCTCCTATGCGGACGGCCTGCAGAAGCCTCCTTTTAGCCGGGCCACCCTGCTCAAGAGGCTGGGGATAGAGCTGCTGGAGTGGGTGGATGCCCTGGTTCAGGCCGTTTTCTGGATTATCCTGCTGAACATATTCCTTTTCCAGCTGTATGAGATTCCTTCTGAATCCATGGTCCCCACATTCCTCATAAAGGATCGGGTCGCCGTGTTCAAGACGCTGGCCGGACCAAAGTTCCCCCTGAGCGATGTCCGCCTGCCTTACCTGCAGAAGTACAAGCGGGGGGACATAGTTGTATTCAGGAATCCCCATTACAGCGATGACAGGAAGAGCGAGGTCAAGACCTTCATGTCCCAGTTCCTGTACATGCT
>CAMNGY010000338.1 GCA_946538795.1 uncultured Treponema sp. | reverse complement strand
GGCGACCTGCGCGAACCGCATCACGTCGTGCCTCATCACGTACTTGAACACGGCGGGCATCGTGACGGCGAGGCCCGCTCCGTGGGCGCAGTCGTACAGGGCTGAAAGCTCGTGCTCCACGTTGTGGCTGTTCCAGTCCTGGCTCCGCCCCACGCCGCAGGAGTTGTTGTGGGCCATCATGCCCGCCCACATGATGTTGGCGCGGGCCTCGTAGTCATGCGGGTCGGCGATGACGCGCGGGCCCTCGTGCCTCATCGTAAGGAGCAGGGCCTCGATGAGCCTGTCCGTCACCTCGACCTCCTTCGTGTTGGTCAGGTAACGCTCGTAGAGGTGGGCCATGATGTCAGTGATTCCCGCCGCGCTCTGGTAAGGGGGCAGGGTCTCCGTCAGGGCGGGGTTCAGAATGCTGAAGCGGGGCCGGATCGCGTTGCCGCTCGCCCCCCGCTTGAACATCCCCTCCTCCTTGGTGATGACCGAGTTGGGGCTCCCCTCGCTGCCCGCCGCCGCGATCGTCAGCACCGTGCCGACCGGCAGGGCCTTCTCAATCGGTTTTCCCGCATAGAAGTCCCAGAAGTCCCCCTCGTATACGGCCCCCGCCGCGATTGCCTTGGCGGAGTCTATGACGCTACCGCCGCCAACCGCGAGGATGAAGTCCACCTTCTCCTTCCGGCAGAGCTCTATTCCCTCGTAGACAAGGCCGCTCCTGGGGTTGGGCCTGACCCCGCCCAGGCTCACGTAGGGGATCTCCGCCTCCTTGAGCGAGGATTCCACACGGTCCAGGAGGCCGGAGTTCCTCGCGCTCTTGCCGCCGAAATGTATCAGGACCTTGCTGCCGCCGAACTGCCTGACATACTTGCCCGCCTCTTTCTCGGTGTCCTTTCCGAAGGCGAAGAATGTCGGTGAATAGAAGGTAAAGTTGTTCATGGGTCAAAATCTCCTTACAACCCTATGATAAGGCAGAATCGCGGAAAAAGATAGTTTTTTTTAAACTGAAAACTGCCCGGTTTTTGCTGTCAGCCGGGGCTTGCGTCGACCAAAAGTAACGGAAAGGCAACGTCCGGTTGTTTCAAACAGTCCGGCCCCTGTGCTATGATGGGGGCAGCTTCATGAGGGAGCTTTGAGGAGGACCGGATGATTTTTTCAGAAGAACGCTTGACCTTGCCGCAAGGGCCAGGTCTATCATTACGGCAGATACAGCACCACTGGAGGAAACAATGAAAGATTTGAGCTCGATGTATACGAGGGGTCAGTTTGCGATTATCGGAAAGGTGGGCAGGAAGGCGCTCCGCCTTTACCACGAGGAGGGCCTGCTTGTTCCCGCGACCGTCAGCGCGGAGAATGGATACCACTATTATGAGGAGAGCCAGCTTGCGGTCCTTGCGAAAATCAAGCGGCTCAGGAAGCTGGGCCTGTCCTTGTACGAGATAAAGCAGGTGCTCGACGGAAAAGTTCCCGAAGAGGAGCTTGTCAAAAGCCGGATACGGGAAATGGACGGCAGGCTGCAGGAGCTGAAGGAACTTGCAGGGGCAAACGGTGATGCTACCGGCGGGACAAGCGGCAGCTCAGGAAGCGCGGAAGGGGACGGCGGGCCGGACATCAGGCAGTTCGGAAGCTACCAGTGTCTCTTCATCGACGAGAACGTGGAGCTTGAGGACCTGGGCATGTCCGTCGGCAGGCTGTACGAGAAGGCCTCGCGGTCAGGCATTGCGGCCGCCGGAAGCCACTTCGTGCAGTATTCGGGGCTTTCGGATTCCGGGGAGTTTGCGATGCGGACCTGCCTGCCCGTCAAGGGCTATGAGGACAAGGGGTTGGATGCTTCCTGCATAACTGAAATCTCCGAAAAGGACTGCCTGCACCTGCATTTCACCGGGGGCTTCTCCAGGGTCGGGGACGCGCACGTCCGCATAAAAGAATATGCGGACAGCCACAAGATAAATCTTTCCGGCAGGGCCTATGAGGTCTACAACAAGGATATGTCCGTGGACGTGTTCTACGCGAGGGCATGAGAATGGTTCCCATCCCTGCCTGATATTTTGCTCGAAACACCGTTGCTTCCCATAATGGAGATGCAACGGTATACCAAGGACAGGAAGTCTTTATCTGCCCTCCGTCCTTCTCCTGACGCGGCCGAGGCAGCTGCCGGTATACAGGAGGCATTTCTCATCCATTGCGGAAAGCAGGTATTTTTCCACCTTTGATGCAAACGGCTCAATTCCGTCCAAATAATAAATGAGAGGAGACGTGTCCAAGAATATCGGGCTCATCTTGACCGTTCCTCGGCCCTCAGCGCAGAAACATACTCCTGAGGATCTTTCTCCCATATTCTTCCGCCGAAACCTTTATACCTTGCAAGAAGCTCCATGTTCCTTCCATGTTCATCCGGCTCTTTATCCAGCGCGGCGTTCAGCATCCGCCGGATGTCGGACCATCTTTGGTCAATCAAGATTTTGCGAACGAGGTGGGAAGCCTCTTTTCTGACCTTGGCGATGAGACCGAGATTTTCTCGCCGGTCAGAGAATTCCCGCTCATCCATTACAGGAGGGTCTATGAGCAGTCTGAATGAGTCCGGCCACAATCCCGACGTGTTGTCCTGCCTTGCGAACCTGAGCAGCGACGAGGTCTTTACCCCGCCGGAAGTCGCAAACGCGATGCTGGACCTGCTGCCGCAGGAACTGTTCTCGGCCCCGGACGCGAAGTTCCTTGACCCGGCATGCAAAAGCGGGGGCTTCCTGCGCGAGATTGCAAAACGCCTGATTAATGGGCTCGCGGATACAATACCGCTTCTTCGTCCTTACCCTAAAGTTAGATTAATTTTTTCAGCAAGCTCGACTTGCTGAAAAAATATTCCCCGAAAAAGCTTTGTTCTATTGACATTACATCAAAAAATGCTTTATATTCTAAGTTGTAAGGTTAATAGAACAACACTTTACAGAAAAACACTAATTATGTGTAACAGATTTACCCAAGGAGAAGTCACATGAAAGTAGCAGTAGTTTGCTCAAACGGCAAAGTAGGAAAATTGGTTGTTGCAGAAGCTCTTGCGGCAGGTTTTGAAGTTACAGGGTTTGCTCGTGGTGAAAACAAAAGCGAGGCAAAGAATTTTGTGCAGAAAGACATCTTCACTC
>CAMNGY010000337.1 GCA_946538795.1 uncultured Treponema sp. | reverse complement strand
GTCAGCCTTGGTCAGCTGCAATTCAATGTCCGCCTTCTGCCCGTCATTGAATTCGCAGTTCACGTCCAGCCGGGACATCTTGCCCTTCGCCATCTCCGGGACCAGTTCGGAATTTCTCACCCTTGCCGATGTGACCTTCCGCCCCGTCATCGCGCTCAGGATGGAGCGCAGGCAGGCGTTCGACTCCGGCGAGGGGCCGGAGAGGAACATTTTGAACGTCGCGTCGTTTTTCAGCGGGAGCGGCATCCTCTGGACCGCCATCAGCTCCTCGGGGAGGGCGGACCTGCCGCCCCGGTCCCGATTGGATCGTCTTTTGTTCGTGTGTTTATTATGCATACACCATTACTATGGTATGCCTTCCGCCTTTTACGACAATTCGCGGGGAAACTCACGGATAAATCTGCGTTATGCCCTGACCTAGCGCTGTTTCTTGAACTTGCTGACGGCGATCGACTTCTCCTTGGCCTTCTCCCGCCGGCGCAGCTCCTTCTCGTCCGCCGGCCTTGCGGAGGGGGCCGTGTCCCACTCGACGGCGACGCGGCGGTGCTCCAGGTCGGGGATCCGCAGGAAGGTCAGGCAGTCCGCCCGGTGCACGGTGATGCCCCGGTTCCTGCTGACGTAGCCGGAGATGGGGTCGCCCGGCCTGGGCGAGCAGCATTTGGCTATCGTTATGAAGAAGTTGGTCGTGTTGTCAATCTTTATGCGGCCGGTATAGCTCTCGCCGTCCTCGTCCTTCCTCGCCTTCTTCCTTCCGCCCTGCCTCTCCTGGTGTTTCTGGGCCATCCTGCGGGAGTAGTCGGCGTTGGCGGCCGTCTCCGCCTGCTTCTTGGCCTCGGCCTCGCGGTCTATGAAGGTGGGGTCGTTGGCGACGAGCCAGGAGTGTATCCTCTGGTGGGCCTTGCCGGTCTTGACCGCCTTGAGCTGGTTCTGGGTCGGGTGGGCCTGGGGGCTGGTCAGGACCTCGACTATCTGCGTGTTCCGGAGGGGGGCGGTGAGCGGAACGATCTTGCCGTCCGCCTTGGCCCCGACGATCGTCTCCCCGATGGCGGAGTGGATGGCGTAGGCGAAGTCTATAGCGTTGCTGCCCGCAGGAAGCTCCTTCACGTCGCCCTTGGGCGTGAACACGTAGATGGAGTCCCCGAGCAGCTCGTCGCGGAGCTTCTCGAAGAAGCCCTCGTCGGCGGCCCCACCCTGGCCGTCCCCTTCCTGCCTGTCGCGCAGTTCCTTCAGCTGGTTGATTATGCTCAGGTCGGAGGCCCTGACCATGTCATGGTTGGTCCCCTTCTTGTAGAGCCAGTGGGAGGCCACGCCGTGCTCGGCGACGTTGTGCATCTCCTGCGTCCGTATCTGGATCTCAAGGGGCTTTCCCTCGCAGATGACCGTCGTGTGCAGGGACTGGTAGCCGTTGGACTTGGGCATGGCGATGTAGTCCTTGAAGCGTCCGTCCATCGGCTTCCACAGGCCGTGCACGATCCCGACGATGGTGTAGCACTCGCTGGCCTTCTGGCATATAACGCGCAGGGCGAGGAGGTCGTACAGTTCCCCCGCCTCCTTGTTGCGCTTGCGCATCTTCTGGTATATCGAATAGAAGTGCTTGGCCCGGCTGGTGATGGTCACAGAAAGGCCCGCCTTCTCCACCGCCGAGTAAATCTTCTTCACGGCCCCCTGCAGGTAACTGTCCCGCTCGTCCTTCTTCTGGGCGACGATCGCCTTTATCTGCTGGAACGCGTCGGGGTTGGAGTACTTGAGGCTCAGGTCCTCCATCTCGTTCTTCACGTCGTTCATACCCAGGCGGCCCGCGAGCGGTGCCCAGATGTCTATGACCTCGCGGGCGACCTCCCGCTGAGCGTCCGGCTCCACCATGCGCAGGTTCCGCATCCGGTCCAGGCGGTCGGCGAGCTTCACGAAAATGATTCGGATGTCGTCCACCATCGCGAAGAGCATCTTGCGGATGCTGTCCGCCTCCTGCATAGTCTTGCTCTTCACCTTCAGGCTGGTTATCCTGGCCGTGCCCGCGCAGATTCCCGCGACGCTCTTTCCGAACCTGGACTCTATCTCGCCCAGGCAGTCCGCGTCCACGTCCAGTATGTTGTGCAGGAAGCCCGACACGACCGTGTCCGTGTCCAGGCGGCTTTTCGCGAGCACGCAGGCGACGCGCATGGGATGCAGGTAGTAGGGCAGGCCGCACTTGCGCTTGAGCGTGCCCGTCCTGGCTATCAGGTAGTCCCAGGCCTCACGTATCTTCTTTCCGTCGTCGCCCTCGTACTGGTCCGGGAAGCTCCTGAAGAAGGTGTCGATCAGGACCCGGGGGTCGGTCTCCGTCGTGTTGGTAAAGAACGTCTCTGTCATCTTTCACCCGGGAGCGCCTACTCCCAGCCGAAAGTTGCCGGCGGCTTGTTCGTCAGGTCGTAGAAGACCGCGTCCACGTAGGGCAGGGCGGCGATGTCGCGGACGATTCCCTCCAGGAGCTCCTTGTCAAGCCATGCGAAGCGGGCGGTCATCACGTCCTCCGAGCAGAGGGGACGCAGGACAAGGCTGCAGCGGTCTTTGGAAGAGGCGTAGGGCAGGTTCACCGTCAGGTGCTGGAAGATTTTCCCGTACCAGCCGCTCCGGTGCAGTGCGGCAAGCACTATGTCGTCCGCGTCCCGGGTCTGGTCCAGCCGCCGCTTGTCGCAGTAGCCCTCCTGCAGGGCGAGGTCGGAGCCGGAAAGACCCGGCCTCTGGTATAGCTTGATGATGCAGCGGTTCAGCTTGTCGCAGCGGTTGGTCACGCGGGAGGACAGGGCCTCAAGCTTGTCCCATTTCTTTGGCAGGTGCAGGAAGCCCTCCGCAAGCTGCCCGTCGTCCCTGGCGAACGTGGCGACGGCGGGGAAGCGGTATGTGCGGAAGTCCCCCTGAACTCCGACCGAGCGGACGGGCAGGACGGACATGCTCAGGGAGGCGTGGCAGTCCTCGCAGAAGATACCGCCGGTGTCAAGGGCGGCCAGCTCCTTTTTGGCAGCCTCGTAGTCCGCGACGTCGCATTCCGCCATCCTGCCGTCCGAGCAGAGGACGTTGATGCTCAAGCCCGGCCCCGGGAAGGGGTGGCGCATGACAAGCTCGTCCGACAGGCCGATTTTCTTTCCGATGGAGCGCA
>CAMNGY010000336.1 GCA_946538795.1 uncultured Treponema sp. | reverse complement strand
AATCAGAACGAAAACGCTGTTCTCTGACACATAATCAGGCCACAGCGTGGCAGAACCGGGAGGAGCCGATGGGGATTGACACAAAAATAGGCCTCTGCGTGGCAGAAATGCGTAAGAATGGCAGAGATTGACACGGAATCAGCCCGCAGCGTGGCAGAAGCGAGCAGGAACGGCAGTGACTGACACGAAAAATGGTGGTAACGTGTCAGAAGTGCGGCCGGAGACGGAGGGGAAGGGTTCGGAACCGTAAGCACCCTCGCTTGTAGAGGGAGGGGCCCGCGAGCGTAGCGACGTGGGAGGGCGAGGGCCAGCTGCCAGAGGGTGGAGAACCCTCCCCTCCGCGAATGCACGCAGACTGACACGGAAACCGGCAGGACCGTGTCAAATCAGCGTGAAAACATCGCTGTCTGACACAAAGCTAGGCTACAACGTGGCAAAAACTGAAGGAAACGTCAGAAATTGACACAAAAACCGCCAGAACCGTGTCAAATCAGAGAGAAAACACTGCCACCTGACACGAAACTAGGCCACAGCGTGGCAGAAACGAGAGAAAACGGAGGAGATTGACACGAAACTAGGCTACAGCGTGGCAGAAACGGGAGGAAACGGAGGAGATTGACACGAAACAAGGCCGCGACGTGGCAAAGTAACAGGAACAGCCCGGGATGTTACGTCCGGGCTGTTCTTGATGCATTATCGGAGACCTCTTTATTAAGCAGGATTCTCGGGAGCAGCCTCAGGGGCCTCAGGGGCCTCAGGGGCCTCAGCCACCGCCGCCTCAGCCGTTGCCGCCTCAGCCGGAGCCTCCGGAGCCTTCGGGCCACAGCCGCAAGGGCCGGTCTTGTCGGCGAACATGGCGAACATCTCGTCGGCCTTGTCGGAGAAGTGCTTGTAAATTACGCCCTCGATGGCTATGAGCACGGCGGCCATGGCGATCATTATGATTACGTAGAATAACCAGCCCACCTTGGGGATGAGCATGAACAAGGATCCGATTATGCTGAAGCAAGCAGACACAATCAGCACGATCCAGAAAATAGTCCACTTTTCTCCGTCTGTAACTTTGTAGCTTACTTTCAGTGCCTTATGAGGAGCAAGCCCCTTGTCGATGAAGAAATAGACAGCCATACTCCAGGCAATGCCTATGACAATACCCGGAATGAGCATGAACATCATAGCAGCTGAGATGCCCATGGTCATGAAACCAACAAGCAGGAAAAGCTCGCCAAGGTTGACATTGAAATTCTCCTTGTCGAAGATTGCAAGAGGGTTAATAATTTCGCCGCGGCCTATTTTGATGATGGACTTGTACACTCCGATGGTGGTGCCTACGTTAAGGTAAGGAATCCAGAATGTCAGGATGTACAAGACCACCATGAGAAGAAGGGAAGCGACATTTTTGAGGCCATACTGGACACCATCCATTATGGTCTGCTTGATCTGTAGTTTTTGCGTTGCCATATAATTGTAGATTAGAATTTTCCGCTCAAATTCTCCGAAATATAAATATTTTATCTGAAAAACAATAGCATTTTTTACTATCTTTGAGGAGCAAAAGCCAGAGCTTATGAAAAAAGTATTTATTGTTCTCTTGTGCACCTTCCTGTGCGCCCTCTCCTTCGCCCAAGCACCCATCCTCACCCCCGCCGCTCCCGACACCCCGCGCATCAACGGACCCAAGATATACGGAGCCAGGCCCCAAGCTGACTTCCTGTTCCGCATCCCAGCCACAGGCGTCAGGCCCATGCGATTCGAAGCAAAAGGCTTACCCCGCGGCCTCAAACTCGATTCGGACACAGGCATCATCTCCGGCCGCGTACGCAAGAAAGGCACCTACAACGTGACTCTCAGAGCGACCAACTCACTGGGATCTTACGAGCGCGAATTCCGCATTGTCATTGGCGACAAAATTGCCCTCACGCCACCCATGGGATGGAATTCCTGGAACTGCTGGGGCAACAGCGTGAGCCAGGAAAAAGTCATGAGCTCCGCCCGTGCCATGCTGGACAAAGGCCTTGCAGACTACGGTTGGTCCTACATCAACATCGACGACGGCTGGCAAGGCGTACGCGGAGGCAAGTACAATGCCATACAGCCCAACAAGAAATTCCCCGACATGAAGGGACTCGCCGACTGGCTACACTCCAAAGGACTCAAACTTGGCATATACTCGGGCCCGTGGTGCGGAACCTATGCAGGCCACATCGGATCTTCGTCACCGACCCCCGACGGCCACTATCCCTGGGTAGATGCCGGCATAGTGGACAGCGTGTATAAAGTGGACCGCAGCCGCATGAAACGCGACTCAGTGTGGTTCTTCGGAGACTATTCCTTCGCCCGCGCCGACGCCCTCCAATGGGCCGACTGGGGCGTGGACTACCTCAAGTACGACTGGAACAACAACGACCCCTGGTGGCTCAAGGACATGCGCGCCGCACTGCTCGCCACCGGCCGCGACATAGTTTACTCCATCTCCAACTCTTCCAAGGTAGTGCTGGGGCCCGTTCTGCGCGAGAGTGCCGAATGCTGGCGCACCACCGGCGACATTCGCGACAACTGGGAGAGTATCTACAAGATAGGTTTCGGCGGACAGGACCGCTGGGCCGGCTTCAAGGCCCCCGGCAACTGGCCAGATGCAGACATGCTCGTGGTGGGCAAAGTGGGCTGGGGTCCGAAGACACATTGGACCGGGCTCACTCCTGACGAGCAGTACACACACATCACCCTTTGGTCCATCCTCGCCTCTCCCCTGCTGATAGGTTGCGACATGGCGGAATTGGACGACTTCACACTGAGCCTGCTGTGCAACAGTGAGGTGATTGACGTGAACCAGGATCCACTGGGCGCCCAGGGCGTACGCCAGTACGGCGACGAAACCTACGCCACCTACGTCAAACCGCTTGAAGACGGATCGTTAGCAGTTGCAATGTTCAACCTGAGCGACAAGCCCAAGAAAATAGGCTTCATCCCGCACGCCCTCGGGCTCATTGCCGACCAGAAGATACACGACATCTGGAGGCAGCAGGACATAGGTTCCGTTGCCCGTAAAGAACGCTGGGAGACCGAAGTCGCTCCGCACGGAGTTGTGTTCGTACGTCTCTCCCCCGGACTCACCGAAACGAAGCTTCGCGGCTTCTGGAGGTAATTA
>CAMNGY010000335.1 GCA_946538795.1 uncultured Treponema sp. | reverse complement strand
GGCTGTCCTCGCTTTCCCCGACAACTTCCTTCACAACGGCAACCGGGCGCAGATACTAGAAGAAGCAGGGCTAAGCCCCGACACGATAGCGGACACAGCGACAAGACTGATGGAGGAAGCCACATGAGGACTCTGAGGCTTGCGAACAGGGAACTTTCCACACATCGCCCGGCATTCATAATGGGAATAGTCAACGCCACCCCGGACAGCTTCTATGGCGGAAGCAGGGGGGGAGCAGACCGGGCCATGCGTCTTGTGGAGGAAGGCGCGGACATACTGGACATAGGGGGGGAATCCACCAGGCCAGGATCGGCATATGTCCCGGAAGACGAGGAGATACGGCGCATAATCCCGGTAATAGAGCAGATACGGCGTCATACCGACACCCCGATATCGGTGGACACCAGGAAAAAGGCCGTCATGGAAGCCGCCTGGAACGCCGGAGCCGACATACTCAACGACATATCCGCCTTGGAAGACGATGAAGCCCTTGCCCCCTTCGCGGCGCAAAAAGGAATGCCCGTCATCCTGATGCACAAGCGGGGAGTGCCCGCGACAATGCAGCAGCACACATCATATGACAACGTGTTCAGGCAGGTCAGCTCATATCTTGAAGAGCGGGCCAGGTTTGCCGAAGCAGAAGGAATAGGTGCCGACAGGATAATCATCGATCCGGGGATAGGCTTAGGCAAGGACCTGGAAGGAAACAGGTCCCTCATCTGGAACTGCGGATCCCTATGCGGGGGGAAGTATCCGGTCCTCATGGCCCTGTCGCGGAAAAGATGCATAGGAGAGATGATAGGAGAAGCAGGAGGAGATCCAGGAAGCGACGGAAGGCTGTACGGAACGCTTGCGGCAGACATGCTCGCCGTGCTCAGGGGGGCCGGCATGCTCCGGGTCCACGACGTGAAGGCTTGCCGCAACACCCTTGACGTGATAGAATCCTTCAAAGCTTGCATTGGAGGCAATGAGTGAACAACCTGTTTTCAATGTTCGGCGAGTTTTACAAGGACTACATAAACCCGGCACTGGACATAACCATCCTGACCTTCCTGATATACTGGGTCTACAAGTTGGTCATACGGACAAACGCGCTGCAGGTCCTCCGGGCCATCATATACTTCGCAGTATTCTATGTCATAATAGTTTTCCTGCTCAGGCTCAAGACCCTGACCTGGCTGCTCAACTTCATAGGCCCGGCCTTCCTCATCGGCGCTGTCATAACGCTGCAGCCTGAGATGAGGAAGATATTTCTCAAGCTGGGGCAGACGGACTGGTTCCTGCTCGGCGGCAAGAAGAAGCACACTTACGTGGACTCCGTCCTGGTGGCCGCCTACGAGATGTCCAAGCAACGGAGGGGCATGCTGGTCGTTTTCATGAAGTCCTCCAAGCTTGAGCAGGAGATAGGAAGCGGACAGAAGATAAACGCGGACCTGTCGTCCAACCTGCTGATAACGATTTTTGGCCATGACACCCCCATGCACGACGGGGCCTGCATAGTGCAGGGAGACAAGATAATTGCGGCGGGGTGCTTCCTGCCCGTAAGCGAGAACTATGACATAAAGAAGACGTACGGGACCCGGCACAGGTCCGCCCTCGGACTGAGCGAGCAGAGCGACGCGGTTATACTGGTCGTCAGCGAGGAATCCGGAGCCATAAGCCTGGCATACGACTCGCAGCTCCACTACGACCTGCCCATCGAGACCCTGACCAGAATTCTTGAGAAGAAGCTGGAAATAAAGAAGGAAGACCAGAAGATAGAGGATTCAGAAGATGAACACAAGTCTGCTTCGTGAAAAGCTGCTCGGCCACTGGAAAGAGAAGCTGCTCTGCTTCGTCATGGCCATCGCCATATACTCCTTTTACCAGATCCAGCGTTTCGAGCGGGAGGAGTATACCGTTCCCCTGGAAGTAAAGGCACCCGGCAGCCTCACCGTAAAAAACGGCACAGCCCTCCCCCAGTACGTCAAAGTCAGCATCAAGGCTGACAAGGGGGACCTGAGCGGAATCACATCCGGCAACATAGGAGCCTACATAGACCTGAGCAGCGTTTCGGCAGCGGGTACCCATGATTTTTTGGTTAACGTAAAGCCTGACAGGAGACTTTTCAGCCTTTCCCCGGTTGAAATAAGCGTCCAGCCGCAGACCATACGCGTCACAGTGGAGGACGAGATAGTCCGCTTCATTCCCGTGACGGCCACCATATCGGGCAAGCCCGCGCACGGCTATGAAAGCGGCAGCATATCCACGAGTCCTACCAGCATAAAACTCCAGGGGCCAAGGAGCGCCGTGGAAGGAATCCGTGAGCTGCAGACAGAAGAAGTGAACCTGGACGGAGCGACGCAAGATGTAAGCACGGAGGTAGGATTCCTGCAGCTCAGCGATCTGGCCCACACAAACCAGGATGCCAAGGTCACGGTAAATGTCGCCATAGTTCCTACGGTAACGAAAAAGACCATAAAGGACATACATATATCCTACGACAACGTAGACCCCAGCCTGAATGAAGAACACAAGGTCGACACTATGGAAATCACGGTGGAAGGGAAACTGCTGGACCTGGACAAGCTTAACGCAAACTCCTTCAGCGCATGGGCCGACTGCTCCATCCACACGAC
Source organism: uncultured Treponema sp. (assembly GCA_946538795.1). GTDB lineage: Bacteria > Spirochaetota > Spirochaetia > Treponematales > Treponemataceae > Treponema_D. The sequence continues at coordinate 538 of CAMNGY010000335.1, read as the reverse complement.
ACCGGGAGTTTTTGACATACCGGTATTCGTAAACGGAGGGAAGGACGTGACTATCGTTTCCTGGTCATTGAATACAGTAAGCGTACGCCTCACGGAAAAACCCCAGGAGGATCCATGGGAATGGTGGCCAGATCCTGACGGCGACAATGACAGCTTATGATATGCGGAATAGGCTGTGACATGGCAAAAGTCTCCCGCTTCTCCCGCTGGCTGGAAAAGCCGGAAATGCTGGAGCGTTTCTTCAACGAAAAGGAGATGTTCCCGCACGGAAGCGCTTCCCCGTCCAGGCTCATGGAATGGTACGCGGCCCGCTTCGCCGCGAAAGAAGCCTTTTCAAAAGCATTAGGAACAGGTTTTTCCGGCTTCAAACTTGCCGATATTTATATAGAAAAGAACAGTGACGGACAGCCTTTCCTCCGCGTGACGGGTGAGGCAAGGGAAAAAATGGAGGCCCTGTGCGGCAGGGACGCTCTGGTCCACGTTTCCCTGAGCCATGAAAAGGAATATGCTGTTGCATTTGTGATTATAGAGCGGAGGT
>CAMNGY010000334.1 GCA_946538795.1 uncultured Treponema sp. | reverse complement strand
CTTATCGGCACCAGGCCGCCGGGTATAGGCATCCAGCCAGGCACAGTCGCCCCACTGGATGGCCAAATCTATCCGCTCCGGCTCGCTCCGGCTTTCATCGTACAGGGCAGAAAAATCTATCCCCGGCTCCACGGCAAAGGGGCTGACGTATATGACTCCGGGCTTTTGCTTTGCGGACTTTGCAGATTTGTCTGCTTTCCCAGAATCCTTTTTTGTTGTCCCAGTCCTGGAGCCGGACTTCTTGCTGAACGGACCGGCGGACACCGGGACGGCAAGGGCCGCCAAAACCACAAGAATACAGGTGCAACAGCTCAGCAGTTTTATCATCGCTTTAGTTTTCATTTTCCCTCCTTGGAAGCAGAAAAAGCTCTTATAGCAAGAAATTATAACCTATAAAGTATAAAAGTCAAGTTCTTTAATGGTTACAGAACAATCTCCGGCAGCTTGTCGCCATTCGGAATTCGCTCCCGCCACACGGCGAATACGCTTTCCACCGCTTCGGGGGTAAGGTGCTCGCGCAATACGGCCAATGTATTGTTCAGGAGGAACGCGGCCATCATCTCGCTCTGGAAAACCAGGAACGCGAGGAAAAGCCTGTCAATCTGTTCAACCGTAAGTCTTCTTGCCTGCTTTTTTCCAAGAATATCAACCGTGAATGTTGGAGTATAGGTATCCCCTTCAAGCCCTCTTGAATAATATGAAAAGCATTCTTTAAAGGTACCCCATTTACGCACGTGGGGTTCGTCCGAGCTTACAAGGTCCTCATAATTTTTTACCTCTCCAGTCGGCTCTCCTTCTTTATCTATCTTCTCCGTAAAGAGCCGGCAGAGGATTTTTACGGCAATATCCTTATCCGTTTCACCGCAAATAGCATTACACCGCTTCCTGAAAGATTCCAGGGGCCACGCGAACGCAGTCTTTTTGGAATCGAATTTCCAATGAATGAGGACACGTGCCGGAGACATCGAATATCGCCCATCGGTATAGACATATTCGTTCCAATGACTGTTGAACGGAGAGGGGAGCCTGCCGTTAACAACGATCTCTTCCTCCTCCATACAATCATAAAGGGACCCCTCTGGCGAGCATAAAAGATTGAAATACTTTCCGAACAGCCGTGGAAGCTCGACCTCAATGTCGTGACTGTCAAATGTTCCTGCCTTTGGCCAGCCATATTCATCCAAGCCCGCATGGTACCCCATCGTACTGATGCTGAGGACGAACAAATGGACGAACCAGTATTTATCCGACCTTCCCCCCGAACTTTCCCGGTAGAACTGCAAATCCTCCGCCTCTGTTTTCCACCATACCGGGGTAGAAGGGGTCAGCCTTTCCTCACATTCTTCAAGATAGGTCATGCATTTCGTGATAAACTCGGATTTCTTGTCCATGTCCCCGCTGTTCATGCCAGACCTCCAGCGGGAAATTCTCTCTCGTCCGAACTCGTTGTTCCCGGAATAGCCCCTAAGGATACCGAAACATTCCCGGGACCTGAGCCTTTTTGTCTCATCCGCGCCTTCTTTTGGATGAACAGTATAAAAGCCATCCCCAAATATGTCGTAAGCCACATTAATCAGGAAGGCCCTCCATTTGAGCCGGTACAATCTGCTTTCGTTTTCTATTGAGTTTTCCATGGCCCCATATTGTATCAGATGGTTTTTTCACAGTCATGGGGATTTGCTGTGACTTTCGTCACCGTGATTTCAGTCGGATTTTCCTCCGGCGACAGGCACGACATGCCGTACAAGGGCGCTCCGGGTTTGCCGCTTTTTTGTCCTGCAAGCTCAGCATTTCCTGTCAGGAGAAAGCCCGTATTCCTCGGTACGTTGGTGGGAATCGCTGCCTTCAGGCTCAATATGAATGGTAATGCTGTACACATCGCTTATTGCCGTGCGGATTGCCTCCTCAACTTTCTCAGAAAGCTCGTGCGCATCAAAGAGGGTTATCGTAGGGGATGCTTCAATGTGCAGGTCAATGTCCCAACGAGATGCAATCTTGCGGATTCTGGCTCCGTGCGGATTTGAAACGCCCTCCACTCTGGATGCCGCATCGAAGAGCCTGGTATAGAGAGAGGAGTCCGTGTTGCCGTCCATCAGTTCCATGTTCATGTCCCAGAACAGTACGGCCGCATTCTTGATAATCCACAGGCCCACCAGAAAAGCAACAGCCGGATCCAGAACGGGACAATGCAACAGTTTTGAAAAACTAAGACCCACAAGCACTCCTGCGCTCATGATGATGTCGTTCCGCATGTTCTGCGCATTCGCTTTCACTATGTCGCTGTTGGATTTTCTGGCATAATGGCACTGGGTCAACAGAAGCCCTCCTTTGCCCACAATGGAAATAAGGGCCGCCAGCACAGCAAGCAAGGACTCTTCATTCGAAACACCTCCGAACAGAAGCTTTTTCACCGACTGCAAGACCAACTGCGCACCAGCAAAAAAAATTATGAACGAAAGCGCAAGTGTCGCCGTTGTTTCCGCCCTGCCATGCCCCCAGGGATGTTCTTTATCACTTGGCTGTGAGATTACGGATCCGATGACAAGGGTAAGGATAGCAATGAGTACATCCGTGGAGCTGTCAATACCATCGCCCATAACAGCAAGGCTTCCTGACATCTTTGCGAGCAGGATCTTCACAACGGCCAAGACCGCATTTCCGGCAAGAGCCATAAGCCCCGCGCGCTTTATATAGCGTGATTTGCAGTCGTCCTCCATCTTTCCTCCAGGCAGGGGTTACATATTGCAAAAAGGGCAGCCCCTTCCGGAGCCGCCCATGCATACGGTCTGCGGAAAAACCGCATTCCTTTAGTTTATATCGACCGTAACCTCGTAAGCAGTCTCAAGCTGACCGTTAGATCCCATTGAAAGCTTGAGCATAACTGCGGATTTGACAGGATTATGCTTTGCATCAAAGGTAAGGTGGCCCGTAACATAGTCTCCGTCAGTCTTTTCAAGGGCATCCCGAACAGCTGAAGACTCATCCGTCCCCGCCCTCTGAATCGCATCGCGGAGCATATACATGCTGTCATACCCCAAAGCTGCAAAGGCATTCGGATTCTCATTGTATTTGGTTTTGAACGAAGATACGAACGAGCGGACCTTTTTGCTGTCGCTGTCGGTCGCATAGTGGTTAGAATAGTATCCAGGAATCATTTC